>JBGPFL010000001.1:0-39672 GCA_041483295.1 Blastocatellia bacterium
CAGTCGTCACCAATCGCTCGTGCCCTGGCTGGCGAGGGATCGGCTCTCCAGGTTCTCGGCAGTCGTGAAGGATCGACGTGAGCAATTAGCGAGTCGTCGATTCCAACTTCGAACAAAACATACTTCTCCAGCAGTTCGGGGGAGTCGAGGTGTACGAGCATCTCAAGCACGGCAAGCGATTGCGATTGTGCCGAGTACACGATGGAGGTCCCTGGATTATTCCAGCGACCTCCAAACATGCGTGCGCCCTCGCCGGTGAATGCAGTCTTGGCGTGCTTTCGCTTGGCAATTCGCCAAGCAGTGAGCTTCATGAAAAGACCCCGTGTTCGAGCCTGCCGATCAGGTTCTCTACCTCCCGAGCACCCAGTTCAGTGCGGCAATAGGTCAGAGGAGAAAAGTTGCCCAAAGCTTTCTTGGGAGTGGTTAGCCACTTAACCGCCGCCACAGTGTCGCCCTCGAACAATTCGGTCGCTTTCTCGAATACGGTTGAGAGCCGAAGCAATCGCTCGGACTCATCGGTCGAGAGCTTAGTCGCCGCCTTGCGTCGAGCAAGTGTTCGCTCCGGGATTCCAACGATCGCGGTGATCACGGATACGGATATGCCGCTATTCGAGGCGAAGGCCTGTAAAGCCTTAAAGGAGAACCCGCGTTCGAGCTGATGAATGAGATCATTGGTGTTCGAAGCGCTTAACCCCAAACTGGCTCCCAGGGTCTTGGGGCGTACAATGCGAGAGGGGGAAGCACGGCGAGTAGAACGACTCGACTTGTGAGTTGGGGATTCAGCCACGGGATCAGGATACGATCGCTCCGCCAGAGTGTCAAGAAAAACTCCGCCAGGTGGCAGCCGACGGATCCTCCGAGCGGACTGGCAGTGACGCAGATCTTCAAGTCGCAATCGGGTAGGATCGGGTATACTTGCGGGTATGTCTGACATGGTGGTTTCTCACGAGGCGCTGCGACTCATTGCCGAGATAGATGAGTTCAGGGGCCGCTGGGAAGCCCTGAAGACGCTATCTCCGGAGCGGTTGCTGGCGCTGCGGCGGGTTGCGACCATCGAAAGCATTGGCTCATCGACCAGGATCGAGGGCGTCAAGTTAGGCGATAGAGAGATCGAGACGCTGTTGGGAAACCTCAGAAGGTCTGAGTTCAGGTCACGTGACGAACAGGAAGTCGCCGGCTACGCCGAGGCGATGGATCTGGTCTTCCAATCCTGGGAGTCGCTGACGCTGACAGAGAACCATATCAAGCAACTACATTCGGTGTTGCTGGGGTTCAGCACCAAAGATGAGCACCACCGGGGGCAGTACAAGAAGTTGCCGAACAATGTTGTCGTCTATGACGAAGACGGCCGCGAGATAGGCGTGATTTTCGAGACGGCGGCCCCCTTCCAGACACCTTGGGAGGTGGAGCGGTTGGTGGAGTGGGCCAGCAGGGCACTTGAGGATAGAGCTATTCACCGGCTTCTGGTAATCGCTGGCTTTGTAGTCCGATTTTTGGCGATCCATCCGTTTCAAGACGGGAATGGCCGACTGTCGCGAATCCTGACCACGTTACTCCTGCTGCGCGCCGGGTATCAGTACGTGCCTTACGCATCGCTGGAAAGCGTCATCGAGGAGAACAAAGATCTCTATTATGCGGCGCTGCGGAAGACGCAGATGACCATCAAACAGGAGGCCGCCGACTGGGAGCCGTGGGTAAGTTTTTTTCTCCGCTGCCTGAAGAAACAGAAGGACAATCTGAGTAAGAAGCTGGAGCGCGAGAGGATTTTGGCCGACACGCTGCCGCAGTTGTCGGTGAGGATTCTGTCGCTGCTCAGAGAACATGATCGGCTGACAATTTCGGATTTAGAGAGGCTGACGGGAGGAAACAAGAATACGTTGAAGGTGCGATTGAGAGAGCTGATCACCTCGCGGCATATCACGAGACAGGGCAAGGCGAGGGCGACATGGTACACAATGAGCCCTGGGAGCGGTGCGGTGACCGATGAATAAAGACAGAGCAAGGAAGGAGAGGGTATAACCTGCCGAGGCCCCCCACCGTCAATCGGCCCCGTAGCTAAGGCCGCCCAAGGCCACAGAGCACCAACGGTGGGTCTGATAACCAATATTATGAAATACCTGTAGGCTGGACGACATAAATAAAGATAGGCGAGATGCTTCTGATTCAACCCTGACCGTGATACACACAAATGCGCGGTTGAGATGCTTTGGGTATAACATCACCAATTCACAGGCCAGGCACTTAAACCGTCTTGGTATCGCGGGTTGTGTCTGCGTTTGAAAGCACGCAAACGATCACTACCCGAAGTTTCCGGGGGCTAAAGCTCCTACAGACCAAATTCGGCCGACATAGAAAAATGGAACCTGTATACATGAGGTCCGATGCAAGGCAGATGGTCGGAGTCAAAGCAGATCCCTCACCTCTGCTGGGCTCCTGGACCAATACCAACCCCGAAACTGATTACATCTCCCGGGTCATAGTTCGAGAGATCAATAGCGCCATTGTCGTACACGCCTACGGAGCAAGCTCGCCGGAGCCGATCGACTGGGGTGAGGTTGAAGCGACCCCCTATGTCGTGGGATCCACACAGGAGTGCGCCGGATTCTATGCCCGATACGCATTCGACTCGGGGGAAACTCATCTTGCAGCAAATCAGAAATTGGGAATTCTCGTGATCCAAAGCTACACCTCATTCAGAGATGGCAGCGGCCGTTTGAGTCATTACGCTAGAGAGTTCTTTCATCGATAGCCGGAACCGCAAACAGCGCTAGCCGGAGCCGGAGAAAAGCAGGACCCGCCACGGGAAGGAATGAGGTTCAGAACGTATGACATCTGATGAGCCCTTGTCTGATAAAGACCGATCACAGGTCGACATAACGCCTCTGTTGGGCACCTGGGTCAATTCCAATCCCGCGACAGAATGGATCACGAAGTTCACCCTCGCTAAGAAGGGAGAGACCTTTACCATATCCACATCCAGCGCTCGGAAACCCTTCGACTGGGGCGAAGTGAAAATCACCACCTATTCCGACAACATCGGTGAAACAGCTTTCCTCGCTTTCTATGATCTGGGCTTCGTGAAGTCGCATCTGGCCGCAAATACTAACAAGGGTCTTATCGTGGTCGCGGCGTTTCACAGGTTCAAGGACTCCGAGCGGCCGAATTTCCTGTGCAGGGAGTTCTACTACCGAGAGCAATGAAGGCACTCGCAGCGGCGAGCTTTCAAAGAAAGGAGGAAGCTCGATGCCCTTGAGATTTCATTGGAGCCTGTCTCAGGTTGGCGACAAGTTTAGAAGGGCCAACTCCACCGAGCTTATGAAAGGCCTCCCTGACCTCGAAGCTCAGCTCGAGTTTTGTCGCCGCGCTGAGGACTGCGGAATCGACTCCGTATTGATGGCCGTTGGATTCACCAGGCCCGATCCGATGGCGCTCTCCGTCGCGCTGGGGATGGCGACAGGGAAGATCAAGTTCATGATTGCCTGCCGCCCCGGGCTGTTGTCTCCCACACTCTTCGTTCAGCAGATCAACACCGTTTCGGCGCTAACCAATGGACGGGTCTGCATAAACATTGTGGCCGGCCATTCTCCTCACGAACTGCGCTATTACGGGGATTGGCTCCCGCACGACGAGAGGTATGAGCGCACCGACGAGTTCCTCTCTATTTGCCGGGGATTCTGGCAGCGCGACGGAGAAGTCACCTGCAATGGCAAGTACTACCAGATCGAAGCGGGGAGACTGAACACGCCATTCGTGTCACCCGAACGTCTCTCACCGGAAATCTTCCTCGGCGGCAATTCAGAGCAGGCCGAGCAGCTAGCCATCAAGCACGCCGACTGTTGGTGGCGGTTCGCCGATACGCCCGAGAGCCTTCGCCCACACGTGCAAACAACAATCGGTCATAAGGTCGAGGTAGGACTTCTCGTTTCAATCCTGGCGAGGCCGACGCGTGACGAAGCGCTGCGCGACGCCTATTCGATGATCGAGATGCTCGATAAGAGATCGAACACAGTCGGCAACCTCGGCAAGCCCGGCAAGGAGTTCGCACAAAAGACCGATTCCGTAGCGTTCAGATCGACGCTGGAGCTGGCTGAGAAAGGAGAATCCGACTGGCTGACTCCCTGCCTGTGGACGGGTGCGATTCCGTACCTCGGATCTCCCGCCATCGCACTGGTCGGATCCCCGGAAGAGGTCGCGTCCGCCATTATGCAGTACAAAAGCATAGGCGTCTCTCAGTTCCTTTTCATGGGATGGCCCGACCTGGAGGAGATGGAGTATTTCGCCAAAGAGATACTGCCTCTCATCAGGAAGAAGGAGGAGGAAGCTGAGGATCGAGTCGAAGCAGACTCTGCTGCGTGATAGCGATGGATAAGCCTTTGAGATTCCATTGGAGACTGCCATTTGGGGGAGAGACCTCGGTAATAACCAGGTCCGCTCAGGCCGACCTGTCTGCCATCGGCCTGCCGGACCTCGATGCGCAAATCGCTTTTTGTCGCGCCGCCGAGGAGGCCGGGGTCGATTCTTTGCTGACCGACTTTGGATTCGCCAAGCCGGATCCGATTTTGCTCGCGGCATCTCTGGGCATGCCAACAGAGCAAATCAAGTTCATCATCGCCTATCGCTCGGGACTCATGTCTCCAGCTACATTCGTTCAACAACTCAATACTCTTTCAACGCTGATAAAGGGCCGCTTCTCTCTCAACATCGTCGCCGGCTACTCACCGCAAGAGCAGCGTTCTTATGGAGACTTTCTCTCGCACGACGCGAGATATGAGCGAACGACCGAATTTTTATCGATCTGTCGTTCATTCTGGAACAATAACGGCGAGGTCTCTTTTGACGGGAAATACTACAAGATCGAGAACGGGAGACTGAACACGCCGTTCGTCAACAGCGACCGGACATTTCCGGAGATCCTCGTCTCCGGGAGTTCGCCGCCGGCAAAGAAGCTCGCAATCGAGTGCGGGACCTGTTGGATGAGGCTGGCCGACACACCGGACCGCCTGCGTTCGGAAACTCTGGAGATGGCCCGGCAGGTGGACGTTGGGCTGCGCCTGGCGGTTATCGCGAGGCCCAACCGCGAAGAGGCCCTGCAAGTCGCCTACTCCCTCATCGATGGCCCCGACGCCAAGCAGCAGGAGAAGAGACTGGTCCAGGCCAGCGACTCTGTCTCGATCAAAGCGACATATGAACTTGCCGGCACAGAATGGCTCTCCGATCGTATGTGGACCGGTGCTGTCCGCGCTTATGGACCAACTTCGATTGCGCTGGTAGGGTCGTCGGAGGAGGTTGCCTCGGCGTTCATCGAATACAAGAGAATCGGCGTCTCACAATTCATTCTGGCAGGGTGGCCGAAACGGGGTGAAATGACTCGCTTCGGAAGGGAGGTTCTTCCCCTCATCAGACAAAAGGAAGCTGAGCTTGACGGTAGAAATTTGGCGGCAGGCGGCGCTTCTACGTAGGACCTGCGACGATGTCGTTTGTGACAAGAAACTACGGACAGTTTGCGTACTTTGACGCGCAGCTAGGCAGGCCGGACTGGCGGGCTAAGAAGGTTCTGGACTTTGGCGGCAATACCGGTAACCTGCTGAAGGACTCGAACTCGACTGTAGAACCTGAGAACTACTGGTGTATCGATGTTTCGATAGATGCAGTTGGAGCTGGTCAAAGGGACCATCCCACGGCGCATTTCATATTCTATGACCGCTACAGTTTTGAGTATAACCCCGAAGGGATAAGAGACCTCGAGATACCTGATACCGGAACCACGTTTGATTACATACTCGCTCTATCGGTCTTCACCCATACACCCAGGTCAGAAATGCTGGAACTGGTACGGCGCCTTAAGGCGGTGTTGAAGCCGAACGGTGTCGAGGCATTCACGTTTCTCGATCCGCGATACGTCCCCGAGGACAGTGGTTTATGCAATCTTGAGCACTACATGACGGACGATAATAGATTGTGCAATCGCCTGACCCTCGATGTGGATTCAGTCATGGAAAGAGCCTGCGACGCTAGCTGGTGTACGCTGGTGAATCAAGATCTCTATATCGAGAGTGACGCACTTGATCGTTGTCTCGATCGCGGACAAAACGGCTACCTGGCATTTTATACAGTCGAGTATATAAAGAGTGTTTTTCCTGGCGCTGAGATTTGCGCCCCAGTTGGTTCCTTTCCGTTTACCAGGCAGCATTGCTGCGTGATCGGAAATTGAGGAGTCAATAAGCCAGTCGTAGAGGTTGGAATCGGGAGCGTTGATGATGTCAAATACGCCGCAGGCAGTCTATCAGATTGAGCCCACCAGATACGACTTTGCTCCAAACTGCGTCTGGACGTTTAAGGTCCCGGACTATGAGGAGCTGAATCGTCGCCTCTTGCACCTTATAAGAACGGAAAGAGAGAAGTGCCCGGAAAGCCGCGAATGCGCCGGCCGCGAGATGTGGCAGAGTCAAAGGCAGGTAGGGGAAGACCCGCCCGTCAGAGACTTGTTCAGATCGATCTTTCGCGTAGCGGACCAGATCGCAGACTTTCTGAAATGGGACGTAGACGGCCGACAGGCTGTTTGTAAAGTGTGCTGGGCCAACATACACCCGACGGGTTCTTATCACACAAGGCATATTCATCCCGCCACGATTCACCTGAGCGGGGTCTACTACGTCGATGCGCCGCCCAACTGCGGCGACATCGTGTTTCACGATTTACCGCGCTTTCTCGGCTTATGGGGAACCGCCCCAAAAACACTCGAGCCAACCTATCACAACATCTCGAAGTTCTCGGTAAAACCGGAGGCGGGTCTTTGCGTTCTTTTTCCGGCTTACATGATGCACGAGGTTGAAACGAACAGAAGCCAGGGGGACCGGGTAGGCATCGCATTCAATATCAATTTCGAGTAGGAGCTCAACTGAGCACGGGGCGGCGCGGATGAATGATAATCAAGAGACTGGGTTAATCAGTCCAACAATGATTCTCAATTCTCTCTCAGAGTACGGCTATGCTCACATAAGAGAACCTGTGTCGTTGGAAGCCTTCGAATTTCTCTCAAGCGAAATAGGAACCATCGAACTGCGAACCGACATCAAGGTCGATAGGAAAGTGGAGGCGCTCCAGGCCCGGAACCGGATCACGGGCGGCCGGCCGAGCACATATCAGGCGGACCCGCTTGAGTTCCATTCGGACAATCCTCGAATGAACGTACTGGCCTGGTACTGTGTTGAGCAGGATGAGATTGACGGCGCCACCCGGTTGATCGATACGAGTAACGTCGTAGAACACTTCTCGGAGGATGAGTTGACTGTCTTAACCGGCATCAACGTCAGATACTCGGTGTGGCAGCCGGGATCTGACAGGGAATCCTTCCTCAACGAGCCTCTGCTGACCAAGACCGCTTTCGGTTATCGCACGTACTATCAGTCCTGGTTATTACTCGATCCATATTCCGACGAGCAGGTGGCTGCACTGAACAAGTTTGCGAGCTACATACACCATATGCGAGAGGCGCACTCGACAGACGTGAAGCTTGCGAAAGACGAATGCCTGTTCATTGACAATCGGCGCATTCTCCATGGAAGAAACGCGCTAGGGTACGGCAGCAAGAGGCATCTGATCCGCCTGTACATTCGGTCTGCCCATCTATGGGGCTGAGAACTTATAGAATGCAGGTGTTTCTTAAGTCGCCGACCGCTTCAGCGCACGAAGAGCTGATGGATAGATGGGGTGCAGTCGACTGAAGAAGCTGTCGAATGTCCAAAGGAGAGATTATACATTGACTTCGAGTAACGGGACAGAAGTGGGACGCAGGATTCTCCGCTCTATTTCCAGCGAACAGCTTGTTCGCTACGAGGCCGACGGAGTCATTTTCCCGATCCCTGTTCTCACACCGGACGAATTGACAGTATTCAAAGCGGGCTTCGACGAGGTAGAGGCCCGCGTATTGGACAGATTTCACTACGCAGTATTCGCGCACCTTTATTTCCGCTGGGCTTATGATCTGGCTACTCACCCGGCCGTTGTGGACGCAGTAGAGGATGTACTTGGCCCGGAGATCCTCGTCTACGGAACCCTGATTATCTGCAAGGAACCTCATACTATGGGCTACGTATCCTGGCATCAGGACGGCGAAGGTATGGGAAAGGCGCCCTCGGTGTCGGCATGGGTAGGTCTGACCGAGAGTACCCCGGAGAGCGGGTGCATGCGTGTGCTTGCCGGGTCGCACAGGCTGGAAAGGCTTCCACATGTCAGGACGTATATGGGTGGGGACAACATGCTACGGGATGGCGTTGAGATTCGGCACGACGTTCGTGATGAGGAAGCTACGGACGTCATTCTGGAAGTCGGCGAGATGTCCCTGCACCATAAGAACATCATTCATGGATCGAATCCGAATAGATCCGGCGGTCGGAGAGTCGGATTCATCATAAGGTTTGTCACCCCGGAGTTGAAAGAAAGCCGGCATCCATTGATCCGTGTCCGAGGCAACGGCGATTGCAGCCACCTCAGCACGATAGGCGGGCCGCCAGCCGGCGATCTCGACGATTCGATCGCGGAGTGGCAACGGCGGACCGGAGAACCAGGCGGGTCGGTCTTGCGCTTCCCTGCCCCATCGAATCTTGACTGACAGTTCAAGGAGGGTTGGCAATGTTCTTGCCGGACGTTTTCGATTCAAACTTTGAACTTCCCAACGACAAGGTTTGTATTCTTGCGCCCGGCCCCAATGGGAGGGAACATTATGCGAAAATACCGGCCGACTTTTGCGTGATAGCGGTTGCCAAGGCGATCCTGATTCCCGACCTCAGAGCCGACATATGGATGATGACTCATAGTCATCAGGACTGGTATTCACAGGCTGATGAGGCCTTCGATGGTGTGCGGATTTACAGCTACGAAGCTGCTATGGCCGCGCTGCCGTCACTGGCTGGAAAGAAGAACTGCTACTATTTCATGCCGGTGCGGGACCTGCTCGACCCCACTGTCATCAAGCCGATCGAGGGCCTAATCAGATACGGTGGAACAATCGTCGGCAACGCCATTCAACTGGCATACAACTTCGGCGCAAAAGAGATTCTGATTTGCGGCGCCGATATGTCGGGGGATGGATATTGGGATGGAAGCATGAACATCGAGCGTCAACATGGCGAGGTATGGGAGGCTGTTCCAAGAGTCAATCGATTGGTGAAATGGCTGCGAGACGAGAAGGGCATAAAAATGTCCACCCTCAGTCCCACAAACATCGATATGGAGGAGTATAGGCCTGAAGGAATCACTACTAGGTCCCATGCGAATGAGTAGACACTCAGAGCTCAGGCCAACCGCTCAAAGGTCGGTCGCCTTCATTGCATGTGTAGAGAGCGGGTATCTGGAGAATCAAACGATGCTGCTCTGCCGGTCGATTCGCAGATACGCCGGTCAATATCGAAATGCGCCGATCTACACTTTTCAACCCAGGCGAGGCACCGCTATCAGTAACGACACGCTCGCGGTTCTGAACGAATTGGGGGTCGTGCACGACACCAGGCCGCTCAACGTCGAATTCCATAGCTACGCAATTGCAAATAAGATTCTTTGTTGCGCCTGGGCGGAGGAGAATCTGCGGCACGACACTCTCGTGTTCCTGGACAGCGACACGATCATAACAGGCGAACCGTCGGACCTCGACCTGCCTCCCGGAGTCGATGGAGCTGCCCGACCCTGCAACAAATGGGAAGGCGGCGTCAGCTCGACCGGGCCCGGAGATCCAAATGAATCGTACTGGCAACGAGTATATGCGATCTGCGGATTGAAGACCGAGTCTTTCGTCGAATCGGTCGTGGATCGGAAGCGCGTCCGCGCCTATTTCAGTTCGGGATTGGTTGCCGTCAGACGCGATGCGCGGTTGTTCGCGCGGTGGAGGGAGGACTTCTTCAGACTGGTTCAAGCAGGCCATATTCCCGAAGCGAGGCGCACCAGGCAGATGGACGAGATCTCTCTGGCGGCAACCTTCGGCCGCGCATTTGACCGGGTTCGGGTGCTCGATTGGCGCTATAACTACCTTCTGTACAGGCGGCCGGAACTCGGCTCTCCGGCGCGCGAAGCTCAGCTTGAGGAATTGATCCACGTCCATTACAGGTTCTGGTTTAACCAACCGGGATACCTGCGTCAAATTCAGCCCTCATTCAATCTCTCAAGCAAAGTCCTTCAATGGCTCGACCGCTATTTGCCTTTCCAGCCGCTCATCGACGAGCCGATACAATCTCAGTTGTACTCGTTGACGTAGCAGCTCCGGGGCTGAATGATGGAGGATAGATGGCGGACTACAAGAATGGATACGATATCTTTATCTGCGGCGGATCGGACCACTTTGGGATGCTCGAGGAGTTGCTTCCAAGACTTCTTCCCTTCGGCAGAGTCCATCTCGCCTCAAGCTTCTTGACCGATGACGAAATCTACCAACTGAGACCCTACTATGATCTCCTTCACAAACCTCAGCATCATTCGAATGGATACAAGAATTTCGAGTTGTTCTGCATAAGGGATATCAACCGCATTGCCACGCGGCCGCATTTCATCAAACTCGATGCTGATGTCCGCCTTCGCAGCGACTGGATCGACTACGTGAATCAGGGGATCGATGACCACAAAGAGGCAGTGTTGTTTGGAACCCATCGCGGGCAGAGCAACATCACATTCGAGCTGTCTGGCCCGCTGGTGCGCAGGAAGTGTGGAAAGGACATTAAAATCCTTGACGGTCTGAAGGTGCGAGGCGGATTTTACGTCGGAGAGACCGGGTTCTTCAAACAGCACGGCGATCTCATGCAAACGCTCCATGAGTTCCTCTACTGTTTCAGCGATGGCGTTCGCGTGAAACCGAGCGCGAAACCCGAACAATGGCCGGCTGCCGGGGAACGCGAAGATGGACCGGTTAGGATGAGAGCAGGCGGCAACCAATCCTGGGGAAGTTCTACGGAAGATGTTTTGAGAAGCTTTGTAGTCCACGTTGTAGGGGCAGAGGACCGCCTGCGTGTAATGGATAGCGGCGGCAGAATCTGGGTACCTTGAAGGCTGTGGAGGGCTTGCAGGTTAAGACCATATCACCCGCCGGCTATGTCAATGCGCCCGACCTCCCGGACTCTATTGGCCCACTGATGTTTCCATCTGTGAATCTGTAACAGGTCGACCTCATCGAGTCTCATTTCGTAAGCAAGCTTGATCGCCGCGTGAATAAAAAGTCTCCCAGGCGACCAGCGTTCAGCTTCGGGAAGGAACCCCCCGTTCCAGGCGCAAAGACTGTTAGCGCCGACCATATAGAGGTCTATACCTATGGTCTTCTCGCCCTCGAGTAGCGCGAATACTCGAACCTTGCGCTCTTTGAACAGCTTCGGCAGCGCCGTTATAATAAACGACCTCTGCGGTCCTCGCTGGAAGCAACTCTTATCGCCGAACCGGCTGAAGTGCAGGGATAGGAAAAGATCGGCGAGATGCTCTGAAGGAAAGATTTGTGGCTCGAGTTCTCGCACAAAGACGTCGCCGGCTTCTGCCAGCCGCTGTGCTCTCTTTATGCCCTTCCTGAATTTCTGTCTCCTCGTCATCAAGTACTGGTCGTAGCATGGTGGAAGATACATGTACGCATACTGCATATCAAAGGAGAGCTTGAGATCGTATGCGCCGTCCAGACCCTCGCTCGCCCTCGCCAGGTTCGAGTCGCTTCGAACTCGGGTGAGTGCAAGTCTCCCGCTGCCCGTTACACTGGCCGCGGCATGCTTCAACAGGTTTATAAGGACACGGGGATCGTCCGGCGCAGCGATCATGTCTTGATAATCGCTCATGTTGTGCGGGAAACCGATCTCGTGCCCACCGTCCCTCAATACGAGAGGAAGTATTCCTACGAGGTTGGCACCGCGCCGGGCCGTGAACACCCAGGGCGAAATACCGGGAGAGGCATCGCAGGTTGCGAGAAACCAGGTCGAAGAACTGAATGCTCGATTGCACAGAGTGCGCTCAAGGAGCGAATCCCATTCTGTTGAAAGGGCCCCGATATCCGGTATTTCTTTGAGGAGACTGCAGATGATCAGGTTTTGATCGCGGGGTTCGCTTCGAGCCAGTGGCTGTTGCCGCATCACGGTATCGGGAGTTATTGTTCGCACAACAGACGCAGCTCAAATTGACCGGGTCAGTCTGACTTCAGCGGGAACTTCAGCGCTATTCTATGTAATCGAATCTACGATCACAAGCGGCGTGTGTGGTATCCTCC
Organism: Blastocatellia bacterium; assembly: GCA_041483295.1. Classification (GTDB taxonomy): domain Bacteria; phylum Acidobacteriota; class Blastocatellia; order UBA7656; family UBA7656; genus DASYSA01. The sequence goes on from JBGPFL010000001.1 coordinate 12,221, forward strand.
AAGGCTTACAAAACACCGACGAAAGGACGGCAAGGGTTGGTTACTTGGCCGGAGCCGAAAAATGATATTGTCCGAAGCCGACAGACCGAACCCCGGCACGAACGAGGCTATCCAGGGATTATGGATTGGCCCCGAGCTCTCCTTAATGGAACAACTCTCTATTCGCTCGTTCCTAATGAACGGGCACGAGTATCGTTTGTACGTTTACGATGATGTGAAACACGTGCCGGATGGCACGATTCTCAAGGATGCCAACGAAATTCTGCCTGCTTCAATGATCTTTCAGTACCGGCACCGCAAATCATATGCGGGGTTTGCGAACTTCTTCCGCTATAAGTTGCTGCTCGAGAAAGGCGGTTGGTGGGCGGACTCCGATCTCATCTGCCACAGACGATTTGATTTCCGGCAACAGTACGTCTTTGCTACTGAAAAACGGCACGATGATGAGGTGATAACCTGTGGCGCGATTAGAGCCCCGGCCGGCAGCGAAATCATGGCTTATGCCTGGCATATCTGCAGTAATAAAAACCCGGACGAATTGACGTGGGGAGAGACTGGATCGAGGCTGATGGTCGAAGCCGTCGAGAAGTTCTCGCTGGAAGAATATGTGACGCCACACCAGGTGTTCTGCCCCTTACCCAACTGGCAGTGGAATGATGTTTTGAATCCGGATATCGAGTTGGGGTTTGATGGAGTCACCTATGCTATTCACTTGTGGAACGAGATGTGGAGGAAGGCGAGCCAGGACAAGAATCAAGCGTATCATCGGGACTGCCTATACGAGCGATTGAAGCGACGGTTCTTGCTTTCATAGAGAAATGAGTACCGCGCGAGAAGCTCCGCGTATTCTTCTACCGTGTGCAGGTGCTCCTCAATGGAAGCCTTCTTATATCCTTCATTGCCAAGGAAGGTTGCAGCCTCTTGCTTCCATGCAGCGATCGCAGAAGGGTTAGTTCTCGCCTTGATATAGCAGGCGACGATGGTATCCCAATCGCGGGACCTCTTGGAAATTGACGCCGGGAACATTTCCTGGAGGGTTCGATTGTTGGCAAGCTCATCTTGGGCCTTCCGGTATGCCGTTTCCATCGCTCCGCAAAAGCAGTTCTGTCCCTGCCCTATGAGACGTTCTCCAACCCGGTAGATCCGCTCGAGACAGTGCCATTCGCTTTTGGCAGTGTCAGTCTTGCGCATCGTACCTCGGATGAACCTCTCATCGCTGCTCATGGCTCTCATGGCGACTCTAGGGTGGAAGTCTGCGCGATCGCTTCCGATAAGGAACAGATTGTCGTGGTCCATAAATATCAGCTTCACTTTCCATTCGCCGTCACTCCAGTAACTCTTCAGTCCAACGTTCCTGTCGACAAACGACTCGCCAAAAGAATAGCCTCTTAGAGCGAGCAGGGTACCCCAGAATGCTCCAACCTGCGCCATCGCAGAAAGATAATTGTGATCGGCCCGGGCGCGGTTCTCAGGCACCGAGAGGCAGTCCTCTATATATCGCTCATAAGTTCGGTACCGGGCTCGCGGCGGCAATAACAGGCCTAGAACTTCGTCCAGCAGATCGTCCGCAAGCCGCTTCGCATCCAGTGGCGTGCAATCGACCCCCAGTCCCTCTTTGAAGTATTTCTCTGGTCCGTCGCCCGAAAGGTATGTGGCAAGACGTTCCAGGCGAAAGGAGGTTGAACCGGTAAGGACCGCCTGACAAGGAGTGGCGTAAGTGAGAAACTCGACTATGAGTGCCAACCGAGTAGATAGGTCGAGAGGCTTTCTGTCGGCATCTCTACTGAAGTCATCGACCGCCTTCTTGAGCTCCGCCTGCATTTCACGAAACCCACCACCGAAGACCTCGGGTCTGGTGAAGTAATCGAATATGTGGGCATCGCCCTTTCTGGATGGAACCGTGTATACGGAGGACAGGGTGATAACCCTTGGCACCGAAGCTTCTCTTCCATGAATGAGCCGATAGATCCACGAAACTGAATTCGATTGGGTTGCCTCCCATCTCAAATGGCGGCTCAGACTTCCCCCGTCGAGGCGGTGATGGGTTGGAACCGTCACGCCGTTACGCTGAAAGACAATTGTCAGGGGACCCGCCGATCTGCGCCCAACCCTCTTGATTTGAAACTCGATGTCGCTTCCGGGTGGTTTCACGACCAGCACCACCGTTCCGATCGGATACTCAACCAGTGAATTTATTTCGGAGCTGGTCGATTCTGAGACCCAGTAGATCCGGGAGTTCTCGCAAAGCATCCTCAGTATCGCCGCTTCGTAATCGGGCAAATCCGAGAGTGCTGTCTTTGCCTCGTTTCTTACACAGGGATTTCGAAAGGGCTCAAAATCATCAAGGCCGCGCGAGATTCTCAGTTCTTTGAGTACTTGAGCTACGACCTCTTCGGGAGTGAAGAGATACCTTGCTAGAGATAGCTTACAATCCTGGCAGCTCAATCTTAGGAGATCTGTTAACGCGCTGGTTGTGGTGTTCTCTCCTTCAATTTGCGCGTGAACTCGGTTCAACCTCCGGAGCTTTCTCCTGAACTGCTTGACGAACTCCACGATCTTCGTCGTCGAATAGCCTTCTCTTAAGACTGAATCGTCAATTCTATGCTTCCGTCCTGCCGCGGATTTCAGTCTTAGTTGGACGAAAATGAAGTCGTGCTCAGCCAGATCTCTCCGGTCCAGCTTCAGAATCTGGTGCTCCAACATCAAGACGGCAAGCCTTCTGATCTCCCACGGCTCTCCGGATAGTCCCCTGGCCACTTCAAAGAGCTTCAGAATGAAGGTGCGGTTGTAAGCTCGATGCTGAAGAAACTCCCTGAGCAGAGCGCGAACACGGGAAGGATCTTCGAAGCCAGCCGTCAAAATGCGAAGCGAGCGGCCCGGCACTTTTGCGCGACGCGCCATACGATTGTCCCACGTGGCAGACCCCTCCAGCCCTCCCTTATTACCCGCAACCCAAGTCTTCCCGTTGTGGGGCACGGCAATTGTCGAAGCCGGCGTACTCTTGGGCTGCGTGCTTTTCTCGGCACCCAGGGAGGGCGATTTCGGTCGAGCAAAGAGAAGGCCTTCGTTACTCGTTAATGCTTCTTATGCTTACCTGCTTTACCTTTTGGACTACCCACTTTGCCCTTCGGACTGCCCACTCCGCCTTTTGGACTGCCTCCTCTACCTCTACCCCCACCCCGGCTCCCCTTCGGAACGCCCACTTTGCCCTTAGGGCTGGCCTCCTTACCCTTGAGACCGCCCCCTCCGCCGAGCGCAGCGGTGAGCAGGTACAAAAGATGTCTGGCTGTCTCCTCATCAATCGCCAGGTTTACTATCCTCTTACCTCCACGAGATCCATAACTCTTAGCTTGTCCTTTCACTCCCATTAGGGTCTAACCTCCGTGAAATTCAGAATCCAACGTACCGATGTCTATGAAGGCTGCTGCGCGCAATTCCGTTTCGGAGCCGGAGCAGGTTCCTCTTACAAGGGGACCGCCGAGTCTGCCGAGTCTACCTCCCGGTCGAACATAGCCGTCGAACACCCGTCAACGCAGGCGATCCAATCCCCCCGAACTGTTAAATGAGGATCGGCGTGATGCATCCCGGCGCTATTCCATCCATGGGCCGCACGGAAAAGAATAGGGCTCCGTGTGGTCTCTTCCTCACGATAGCTACACGTCGTCAATTCTGTTATTTCAAATGCCCTGAGCTGAGTGCCGTAGCGGGGATAACAATCCTGGGCAAACCGAATCAGCCTGCCTTCCCAATTCGTCATTCTGCCTCCAGGCCTCGCCCTCCTTCTATCGCCTTTTACTATTGGGCTCCGTGGGTGTTCATACCAGCGTCCCATCAAATCATCGGCGAAGTACAAGTTGAGGGTGTCGTGAGAGTAGTGCGCCGAACAGGTAAACATCCACCATCTGTGATCGAAATAAAAGATCGAGGGGTCCGCGTGTGTCCCTTCAATCAGTCTTCCGGCAAGCTCCCAATGCGCTGGGAAGTCTCTTGCCTTGTACAAACTTATGTAGTTCGCTCCGAGAGTCTCGGGAATCATGTAGTGATCGTCTTGCCACTTGAAAACGTTGGGATAGGATAGATGGAAAGGCTCCTTGAGGACGATCTGCCGGTATTCCCAATGGAATCGGTCGGAACTGACCGCCAATCCGACCTCTCCCTTAGAGGTGGCTCTGTTCAGGGCCTCGAAAAACATGAACCACGTGCCGTGTTCCTCAACCATAAACGGGTCTGCCACAAACTCAGCCTCGATATCTGTCACGTCCCCGCAAGTAACTACGGGGTTCTCTATCGCCGGGTGAGGAGACAGTGAAAGAGGTGAATCACCAGTATAGATTCCTATTGCCCAAACGCGACGATCCTGGCTGACGGAAAACATTTATGTATTGGCTCGAATAACGCGCTTCAATACGGAAACGAAGCGGGAAAGTAGCCCTATTAAGTTCAGGGGAGCGCACCTGAGGCTCCCCAGAGAGAGATAGTGAGATGCGGTGACCTTCGCGATCTATTTCTTCTTACTCTTCTTGTTGCTCACTTCGGGTTTTGGTTTCTCCTCCGGGGGCGGGAAGAATCTCTCAAACCCGTTCCTGGTCGGCCGCGGAGCTACTCCTGGAGGCACGCCTGGCGGCAGGAGGCGCGGCGCCTTCAATGCCGCTGCTGCGGGGGTAGTGGTCGAAGGACACGCGAACGTCTTCTGGCCGGGAGGAAGGACTCTGAATATTCCCCATGCCCCATTGATGAATTCACCGCTCGCCGGATAACTCCTGTAGAGGTAATCCCCGGGAACGCTGAAACTGCCGCCAGCCTTGTCGATCAGAATATCGAAGTGATTGCCCGGCCCAAAACCATCGCGCGATCCCATCCATTGCGATAGAGGATTGAGGCCCAATCGCGCGCTGGCAGTAAACTGCGGGCAGGTCTCCGGATTATCACAACTGTCGACATAGGGCTCCTCTTGCCAGACGTGGCCGTGAATTGTCCAGACGCTATCCGGGAATCCGCCCTTTCCGTCCGGGTGCAGCATACGGAACCTGACAGGTTTCCCCGCTTCGGCCGAGAAGATCGGCGTGTACGGATCACCCTTGCACTGGCCGGCAGGGGAAGTGCCGCTAAAGGCCAGTTGATTCAGATTGGAGAAACTCGTCGACAGGTCGACCATACTGTAGGAAGTCGTATTGAACCGCGGCGTGCCGTTGGGCTGGCTATTGTTATAGTTCATCGGTTCCGTACCGTAATTGACTGAAGCGAACCCACTCTTGAGGTTGCTCTGCAGGATCGTAGCGAATTCGCGGAACGAGTTGCCGCCGTCATAGCTCACATCGACAGCCGCATCCGGAATTGGCGTTCCCGGAGCGGGGCCGCTGCAATTTGAGCTGTTTGCAGCGCTGCACCACCTCGAGGCTGGAGGTTCGATGATCAGTGCTCCGATGAGAGACCACGATGGTTGGTTGACAGGATCGGATGCCATCAAGTTGGCCGCGCCCAGCTCTGCCGGCGATCTCGTCACCGAACCATCCTGGTTGATCGTCACGTTGCCAGCGTACCACTTGTACGTAACCGAATTCGAGCAACCGGTCGTGCCCTTTGGACAGGCCGTATTCACCGGATTGAACCCGGTGTTGGCGCCGTTGCTCTGGGTGACATCAAACGAGGCGAGTTGAGGATGCAACCCGATCCATTGAGACGGGCTGGTGTTGCCGACACCCTTGCCTGACAGCAGAGCCGGGTTGAGGTTGTTAAACAGAGTGACTTGTATGCACTCTCCGGCAGCCGCTCGTAGTATCAGTGGCGTTGTCGGAGGAAGCGGACCTTGTGGATTGCCACTCTGGTTCGACAATACATAGGCGACGGCGGAACCGGAGCTGCTGCCATTCGTCAGCGCCGTGGAGTTGCGGGTGTTGTAAGTTATCGTCAAGGGCGTGGTATCGGTCGGTAATCCCTTCTGAGTATTTATCGCTGCAACATAGTAAGTCCGCGGCGTCGCGCCTGCCGGGCAGGTCTGATCGGTGGTGATGACGGGTGCCTTCAGCGGATCGTTGTTCGGCAGCTCTTGCAGATCGCTGATCAACTGTCCTGCTCCGGCTACGTTGTATGCTCGCAATATGCCCCAGATACCGTTGGTTTGAAGGTCCCTGGTGCCCTGCCCTGCAACATACTGATAGTCGCCGAAGAAGGTTCCCTGCGGAATCTGCTTGGCCGGAGGGGGAGCACTGAAGTAACCGGTCGTATCCGTCTTCTGACTGTAAGGAACTGTAAACAGCATCTCGAAGTGCTCCGAGATCCCCATTACCTGGTTATCGCGCCACCCCGAGGTGCTGTTGGACGGCTCAAAAAGCCACTTGATACCCTGCATCCCAAAGCTATGTTGAAAGAGGTGCGCGCCTACCAACAAGCGGACCTGCACTTTGTCATTCTGGTACGCGCGAAGAAGCGGAGTGTAGGGATCGTAGCCCGTAGCGCCGGCGAACCCCCCAGGATAGACGAACGGGCTACCCTGCGGGCAACCAGATTGGCTCGGCGGACATACTGGCTGACCAAGCGCAGGCTGGGCGTTTATGTTTGGTTGATTAACGCTACCGGCGGTCGTAGCGCGCTGAATCGAGCTGAACGCAAAGGACATGTCCGTTGCAAGCGTGTTCGGCCCCTGTGAGGTCACCCGTTGCATAAAACTGCTGGACGAGCTCCCAATCGGCTCGTTTCGATAATTCACGGCCGCTGTGCCAACACCCTGGTTGTTAGAGATGAGAGCCGGAGTCGGTTGTGATGGTGTGCTCGTCGTCCCCGTGCAACCCGCGCCAATCAGGTTGCCACCGTTATTGCTGCAATCAACCCATCCCCAAGGCGTCTGCAGCGTGGTTATGAAACGGGGAGCGTTCTGAGGATAGGGCGTTATCTTGGCAGCGCTGGTGTTCTTGTATGCGAGCGCGAGATCCTGAAGCATCAACGCGAATTCGCGATAACTGTCAGCCTGATTCGGCGACTTGATAATAGCCTGCCAGCTCGTGGGGCCTCCGTCCACACGGTTGCCCAATGGGCTTCCATCAACGGCGTTTAACCAACCGGATCGTTCCGGCTCGACCAACAGACCAGCATATAGCCCCGCCTGTTGATGAGTAGACGGGCCGAAATGGTCGTGAGTGAATACGCTTCGCAGAGTGCGATCGTCCTTTTGCCTGCCGAAACAACCCTCGGCGCCATTAGGACAGCCTTCTAAAGGATCTGGATACCAGCGTTGTATGGTGGTTTGAGCGCCGAACCAGTCATCGTGGCACTTATTCGACCCTGAAGTACCGCATATGAGTGACGGCGGCGGTTGAGGGTCTCGCAGAGGCGGACAGGTCGGACAGGATCTCCAGGAACCGTTTCTGATCGCGAAAATCCGGTTGCGAACTTCGTCCGGGCTTAATGTGCCATCCTCGTAATTAAAACCGTTGGATGCCCCGTCCGAAGCCAGGACATCGAACTTTACGAGGTGAATATGCTGGCCGAGGATATCGGTCGGAGTTCGCACCTGAAAATTATCCAACTCGTAATAGTCGGGGACCAGGTTTGTGTGCCAGAACTCGATGATATCCTCTTTACTATTCGCTCGGAAGAGAAACGGCTCCACCTGCTTCAGGTTGTTCATTGTCGGCATCACATCTTGCCAGAGCAATTCAAACCGTTGCTGCGGGTAATGGGACCCGACTTTACTGAAAGCTACGTCTTTCTCCACGACAGCCGCCTTGTAGCGCCGGATATTGGTACCCACAGGTATCGACTGACTATACTTCCCGTCTTCTACCGCGGGATCGGCATAGGGCGCCCCCAACTGCGACCCGTACTGATTCTCTGCGTGAAATCCTTGACTCGGTTTCCTGGGCAAGCCGTTAGTCAAGAAAAAGCACGGTTGACCCGGAGGAACCTGGGTACAATCCACTCCCTTCGGCGTGATGGTCCCCTGTATCCTCCCCCCCATATACCGCATCGCGACGAGTTCGGTCTGCGTCCCTCCCTCGGGAAGCTGGAGAGCTAGGAGAGCACCCTTCCTGGTGGTCCTGTCGTAGGTGTCTTTCGTGAAATCCCAGTGAGTGTGGCGCTCGATCACCACGTCGCCGTTCAAGACCAGGTGTCTGGGCAAGCCCCCATCATAGTAGACCTTATTGGCGTAGGAATCCGTTTCATAGGCGAAATCCAGCGGCGGATGCGGGGCCCGATGGCCGGCTATTCCCGGAATAAAGAAAGGAAAGCCTGGGTTCAAATTCTTTGCTATGTCATCTTTGTTTACTACGGCGGCATATCCCACCACCGGTTCTGGTTTTCTTACGCACTGATCGCCTACAAAGGAATCTATCCTCCAGTCGCTGTAGACCGGACAGATCTGGATCTTGGCTGGATCAGGTGCCATTGCAATGGTTGGAATCGGCACGATAGCCGGAATGGGTGTGCCCGCCGATATTTCGCCATCCGGCAGGACTCGATTGAAACCCGGCTGCGGTGTGAGACCGTCACTCTGCAATGCCGTTCCCTCTTCGAAAACATCGTGGACTCGCCACAATGCCCACATGCCGGCGGCAAAGTGCGGATAGAAATGGCAGTGGAAGATGGAATCTCCCGCGGTCTTATTGCGGTTCCCGCTACCGTCGTAGACCATCTCAAGAGTGAAGGCAGCGCCGGGACTGATCATCTGGCTGTCGAGATAACTGCTGTTCGTATTGTCCGGTGTATGCAGCCACTGATGCGCGTGCTGGTGATGCACGTGGCTTATCCCGCCACCTGCATTCAGTATCTGAAATTTCATGTGGTCGTTCAGGTAGCTGTGGTAAACATTAGACGGATCGTCCGGATAAAATGCCACCTGTGCTTTGGCCCCTGGCTGCGGTTCGTTCGGCCATACCGGGTTCTTGCCAGTTGTTTGTACACAAGCGAGCTGTTTAATCACATCTGATGGTACCTCTTGATTAGGTTTGTCCGGCTGAAAGTACAGGTTCACGGCAACGCCGCTGTTGTGGGCAGTAGCGGTCGAACAGTCGGCCGCGCGCAAGACGCTTACAGTGCCGATCTGGTTCCCGCTCACCCCAACGTATTGGATGAATTCGTCGTCGATTCTTACGATGCCGCTTGAAGGGAACCCAACGCTGCTCTGAATCATGATCGGGGTGACACTGCTGGAGGTGATATTTTGAGAGAGGCCTGTTTGAGCTCTGATGGGAGTGTTAGCCGGTCTATCAACCGCCATGGCGGGGTCCCCAGAAGACCACGCGGTTAGGAAAAACTCCTCGAACTTGCATTCGACGCAGTTAGTCATCGGGCCGACCTTGATTCGATTCGCAAGGATTTCGGAACCAATTCCTCCCGTCCCATAGTTGATTGAGAATCCATCCACGCCTGCGGACATGACTGAGGAGAGGTTAGCCACGAACAGGTTCACCGTCACCTTCGCATTGTGAGCCGCGCTCGTGGACCCGTCCACTCCACGTTGAACCACGGCAGTCCCGAGGCTCGCACTGTTCTTCCCTTCGTACCAGATGTATTCGCTATCGATGAATAGGGTGCCGGCTAAAGGGAATGCCGCCGTGTTGCTAACCGGAATCGGAGTGGTGCTCGTCTGGCTGATACTTGCGGTCAAGGTAGTCGAGGTCTGCTGTGGCGGAGCATAGTACTCGCGGAACGCCTGCACGGCTGTCGGCACCTCATGATAGATCACCGTCACTTCGCGCCATGGCTGCGTGCGATCAGGCGAAGCGGATACGGGAACGAATTGCGGAGGCGGATTCTTCGGATCTACCTTGAACACATCGGCATTCGGCCCGGTGATAATGGCGGTCAGATCGGTGTGATAGAGCTGAAGTCTCGGATCCTTGAACGGGTCAGCCTTGCATCTCCCATTTCCCTTCTCATCGTACTCGATGCGCTGTACGTCAACCATCTTGAGAATTGGGGCGCCGCACGAACGATTGGGCTGCTTGGGATCATATTGGCCATCCGTGGGATAGCGGGCACTGTAGTTTACTTTCCTCCTGCCGGACTGAATGGTGGAGGCGCGCATCAAATCATCGCGGGTAACCTGACTGCGGTAGTACTCTGCGGTTGCAGGTTGCACGTTCACCGCTCCGAACATTCCAGTTGAAATTTGGCCGGCATCACCAGGCCCGGTACTGCCGAGAGGAGCGCCCTGGCTGTAGAGCAAGAACGTTCCGACCTCGGCGCCATAGAGCAAGTACGTCTTGGTCTTGCCAATGTCGACGAGAGATCCTCTTTCTGTGAACAGGTTCACCAACTGGCCGCTTGGATGCGCCGCGGGAGTGGATCCCTGGACGCCGCGCGTGATGCCAGTAAACTGACTACCGCTTAATGCTGTGTATTGAATGTACTCCTCGTCGATTCTGATTACCCCGCCGGTTGTCGGGAACCCGGCGATATTTGACACCGCGATCGGACTGGTACTGGTAGCGTTGATGCCCGCGGTCAATCCAGGGGGCTGCGGCGGTGGTTGAGGCTGAGCCGTCATACCGTTGGTGCCGACCCAGGACCCGTCGTCCTCCGGGCCCTTGGCCCACTGCATTCCGTTTGCGTGCAGGGAGACTTCTCTTGTCAGCGGCGACAGCGCCTGAAATCTTGCATCGGGAGTCAGAAGGTTGATCAGGTTCACCTGCAAACATTGCCCTTTGTTCACCCGTAACACGATCGGCCGGGGACGCTTATCGGACCGCAGCCTTACCTTTCCCGGTTGCATGGCGGTGCTGGAGTCCGTTGAGATGACGTCTTGCCGAAGCGCAAAGACCGTACCCTGCGGGTAGGCCGCCCCGAGGCGGTTAAGCATGAATGGCTGATCAAGCGCCACGACATCACTGACGACGGTGTTCGTATTGTCACATTTCGGAGAAGCGGCTTGAACGGAGGCAGCTTCTTGAGCGGCTGGAAAAGAGCCAGCTCCGGGAGGAGAACCCGGAATCGCGCCGCGTAGACTCGTCGTTTGGGCATGTGCCGCGACGACGAGAATGAGAACAACCAACCCAGAACCGAACCACATCAGCCTGTGAATACGCTTGCGAGTTTTCATAAGCCTACCTCTCCCGGTCTTCTCAAGGACGGATCTCTTTTGGCCCCTGTCTCCCTGCTGGTTAACAACACTGGCGACACTTTGAGCTTGCCGCGATTGCGGTCAGACCCTCTTTGACATCAATAAGACGCTTGAGGAGCTGCCGTGGTGAAAATCTTTCGAATTCCGGCAATCTCCACGGCATTCTTTGTTACTACCCTTGCCTCCGACAGCCACGTTGATTACAATCGCCGCGCCTCTGTTCGCGGGATTGCGTTTGCGCGACCGTTGGGCAAACTGGCGACGCGATGCCTTCACATCAAAGAGCAACCAACATGTTTCTCTCTCTACGAGAGAACGCGCCCGAGTAATGGACGATGACGTTTGAACACGGAACAAAGATCGAAATCGATCAGGAGCTTTTGGGAAAGCACGCGCGCAACTACAATTGCTCTCTTTTGAAATACCGCGATCGCATTCTGTTTGCATACAGGCAGGACATTGGTCCAAGTCCCACCTCGAGGATATGCCTGTGTCTGTTGAATGATGAATTTCAGCCGCTACCCGGCACACATAGGGTTCTAACGCCGAAAATTTGCGACTTACCGCTCCAGAGAATCAACGATCCGCGCCTGTTTATCTGCGGAGGGCTCGTCTATTGTACCTACACCGCGGTTTACACAGACAAAACCGGTAACGGCCTCAGCACTCGTAACGGCCTCAGCACCCTGGATCCATATACGCTTTCACCCATTTCCGACTGCTTGGTTAGTTGGACGGGTTGCCGTAGGAAAGAGAAGAATTGGCAGTTCTTCGATTTTGAAGGCCAGATGTACTGCGTCTATTCCATAACGCCGCACGTTGTTCTGCGAGTCGGCGCCGACGGTGTCTGCCATCTTGCGGGATCCAGCGAACCCGAGATCCACTGGAAATGGGGAGAGATGCGCGGAGGCACCCCGCCCATCCTGGTTAGAGACCGATACTATTCCTTCTTTCATAGTTCTTTTCAAGACCGGGCATTGTTACGCTACGTTATGGGTTGCTATTCTTTCGAAGCCAAGCCACCATTCAAGATTACGTCTGTGTCGAGAGTTCCCTTACTCCGTCCGGGCATCAAAGACCGGCCGTCGACGTGTCATCCAGAGCTTGCCGTAGTCTACCCCTGCGGAAGCTGGCTTCTTGGAAGCCATTGGCTTGTGTCATACGGCTATCACGATTCTTTCTGCCGAATAATCGGACTGCACCACGACAGGATCCTAAGCAACATGGCAGAGATTTAATCAACACCCGAAAGGAGCAACCTGGTAATGAAAGGGTCTCGTTCCAATCTGTTGCTTCCCCCTTCGAAGGACCGCCGTAGTTCCTTCCGGGTCCTCTTTGCGGGCTTCGCCTTCTTCTTTCTTGCAGTTCAATCGCCGCCAGCCGCACCGCTGCGGGCCGGGCAAGCCGGGAGAGACTCAGGTAAGAGCGCCTTCGAGGGTCAAAGGGGACCAGGAGAGAAAGTGGTCTACCAGGGAATCGAGGTCGGCTTCGAAATCGAACATGTCGATACAGAGGAAAAGAAGAAGAAGGGCTCTTTTGTCGAGGGTGAGGACGTCGCGGTCCGATTTACGATCACCGATGCGCGCTCAAAGGCACCGTTGACCGGCAGTGCTCCGCTTGCGTGGATGGATCCCGTGGGTCAGATTCCTTTGGCAGACTGCGCTAAGAAGGTGGCGGGCTTCGTCAACGGGGGGCTCCTATCGAGGCCGGCGATCGATCTAAACGCCTACTATGTCCTCGCTCTAAACGAAGACTCGACCATCTCCGTCGTAGACCCACATTTTGAGTTTGGCGGCACGAAGTTGCTTGCCCTGGTGGCTCTCGATAGTCAGGGTGACGACTGGAGGCTTACATCCGATCAATCGAGACTATTCGTTTCGATGCCGGATTCAAACGCTGTTGCGGTTGTGGACACCACAACCTGGAAGAAAATAGCCGGCATCGCTCTAGGCCGCAGACCGACCCGTCTTGCAATCCAACCGGATCAACATTATTTGTGGGTGGCCTATGGCGACCCAAAGACGAAGGAGGATTCAGGCGTAATCGCCATAAGCGCTAAGGGACTGGTGGTGTCGGCGCGAATACCGACCGGAAGCGGCCCGCACGAACTTGCCTTTAGTAATGATAATCGTTTCGTATTCGTCACCAACGGTCAGGAAGGAACGGTCTCTGTAATTGATGTGCGAAGCCTGAAAAAGATAAAAGACCTCAAGACGGGTCGACAGCCAACTTCGATCGCCTTTTCAAGTCTCAGCAAGCTGACCTATGTCGTAGATGAGAGCGATGGAACAATCGTCGCGATCGACAGCGTTAAGCATCAGATTGTCGCAACCAGGCAAGTTCAACCAGGACTTTGCCAAATAAGATTCGCTCCCGGCGAGCTCCATGGTTTCGTGACCAATCCGCGAAAGAACGTCGTTTACGTAGTCGACGCGTCCAACAACCAGGTGGTTCAATCGGTGGACATACCGGATGAGCCTGACCAGATCACTTTCTCCAGTGCTTTCGCCTACGTACGGCGGCGAGGCAGCGAGACGGTGCTCTTGATTCCACTGGACCTGATAGGAAAAACGGACAAACCGATTTCAATGATGGATTTTCCTGCCGGACAGAGACCTCTTGGCAAGGTGTCCAAACCAAGCCCGGCAGAGAGCATAGTCCAGGCGCCCGACAACAAGGCGGTTCTAGTGGCCAATCCCGCAGACAAAACCATCTACTACTATATGGAGGGCATGGCGGCTCCTAAGGGAAGCTTCGGCAACTACAGCCGAGAACCGAGAGCCGTGCTGGTAGTGGAACGTAGCTTTAAGGAGAAGTCTCCCGGCGTCTATGAAACAACGGCAAGACTGGCTCAGCCAGGGATGCACTACGTCGCGTTCTTCCTGGATTCTCCTCGAATTACACATTGCTTTCGCGTTTGGATCGATCCGGACCCGGCGAAGTTACAGCAGAGAGAAGCACCGATTAATGTCGAACCGTTAATCGAACGTCGAGTCCTTCGCGTCGGCGAGACGGCTCGCCTGCGTTTCAGGCTTACCAACGTCAGGACTGGCGCGCCCAGGACGGGACTGGACGATGTTCGCGCACTTACGTTCCTCGCCCCCGGAACCTGGCATCAACGGTTCCCCGCAAAGGAAATAGGCGATGGCGTTTATGAAATTGAGTTCGCCCCGCCACAATCCGGGGTCTACTACGTCTACTTGGAATCGGCATCGGCGGGACTCAAGGTCAACAATCCCCAATACGTGGTGCTTGAAGCCACCAACTAGCCGTGTCCTATCAACCCCAACGGAGCGGCAAATACTTACGCTTGCCCTCACCCAAAAATATGTTAATTTAGGAGCATGACCATGAACATCAATCGCCGTTTAGCCTGGAATGGCTGGATCGTGGCCGTATTTTTCGCCGCGGCCGTAGTCGTTGGGCAGCCCGATCGCGCAGTCGCCCAGAACACCGTGGGAGGGCACTTCGGGGTCGCATTCCCTCTTGTCACTCGCGCTGACGGTAAGACAACCAACCTTGGTGACAACTTCACCACCGCTTTTCCGATGGGCATCACCATCAAGCGCCAAGGTGCGAGAATGGCTTTCGACCTGGAGCTTGTCCCAGCAATTCAGGACAGCCCTAGAAAGGTCAACCTCACCGTTCATCCCGGAGTGATCTGGCACCTCAGTGGGCCCTGGGCGGGTGGGATCAGAGCCGCCTTTGACGTGAATCAGCCGTCGTGGGGATTCACACCTCTGCTTGCCCGGGAGTTTCCGATCACTGGACACAACTTCAAGCTTTTCGCTGAAGTCGATGTCCCGGTTAGGTTCCAGAAGCCATCAATCGGCCATAACGTGACCGCGGTGACCCTTGCAATTCACCTTGGGACGGCGTTTTAGCTCGCCAAGCCGCGCTCAAACAGGCGGGCAGGATCGGCGAGAGCGCTAAGATGGAAGGGCGCGGGGAAGATGTGTGCCCTTCTGCGCCTCGCCCTAAAAGACCCGTGTAAATGGTCCGCCCCAACGGAAGGGCTGGAACTTCTGTATTCCGGCGCGAAATCTTTATTATTGACTTCCTCGCATAAGGCCTTATTCTTCACACTTGAGCCCAGGGTTCGGGCTACCGCATTGGAGGCTTACGCTTATTACGATCAGATCCTGAAAGCCGTCATTCCCCTTCGAATACAGCCTGTGCACAAGGTTTTTTAGCAAAAGAGACGGCCGCCTGAAAAGATTCAAGAGACACCCCAAACTCCTAAGCCCCTATTTAGGTTAACCACAGTGGCCGCTCGGCCTTTCTTAGCCCCCCGGTATCGGTCAACAAAGTTCAGTTCGCGGCAGGAGAGCAACTATGAAGAAGGTTGGTTTCGTTCTGGGAGTCGTTCTACTCCTCTGCGTCTCTCACGCACTTGGAGGGGACATCAAGGGCAAGGCAGGCGGAAAGCCAGGAGCCGCAGTTGTCGTATGGGTCGAAGGCATTAGGAGATTTCAGGTTCCGCACAACCGACCGAGCATCTCGCAGATGGGCACCAAGTTCTCGCCGGCCCTCCTGGTAGTCGTCGTCGGACAGACTGTCGAGATGCCTAATGACGACAATGTGGCGCACAACATCTTCTCTTATTCGCCGGCTAAGCAGTTCAACCTCGGAATCTACCCAAAAGGCGAGTCCCGCACGGTGACCTTTACAAAACCGGGTGTGGTCGATCTGTTCTGCTCAATTCACCGCCGCATGAACGGAAAGCTCATCGTAGTGCCCAATCCATACTTCAACCAGACTAGCGGCGGCGATTCATACCGGATCGCTTCGGTTCCTGCTGGCAGGTATGTTGTGAAGATGTGGACCGAGGGGCTGGGTGAGCTGTCCAAGGTTGTCACCGTTCCGGCCAAGGGAGAAGTAACGCTGGACTTTTAGTTGTTATTCAAACCTAACACATCTGATTTGCATTCTGTGAGATGTTAGCGCACTTGCATGCCGCGCTCTAGGCACTGGATATCCAAGGGCTCAGCCCTTAGCCTCGGCAGTAACTGCAAGCAGTGCGCAGTCCGAACCAAAAGGAAGGGTACGACCAATGCCATACGAGACAAATAGAAACGCGCAGAAACAGATACTGGCCGTTTCGGCATTTACGATATTGATAGCCATAGCGATGGTGAGCGGCCCCGCGTTAGGTGCGCGTGGTGACGCGCGCGATCTGCCTCATCCGCCCGGGAATGCCATCACGACAAAGATCCTCGACGGGATGAGAGTCTTGCCGGGCGACCTTGCGCCGTTGCCGCCGCTCGGGGTGAGCAGCGCGCAGGAGCAGGCACAAATCGAGCTGGGCAAGATGCTCTTCTTCGACAGCCGGCTGTCACGCGACCGCTCGATGAGCTGCGCGACCTGTCACGATCCTGCGAAAGGATTCGGCGATGGCCGCGCGCTTGCCGTCGGATTCGGCGGAAAGGTGCTTGCCCGCCATTCTCCAACCGTGCTCAACGCAGCTTACAACTCGTCTCAGTTCTGGGACGGACGCGCGGCTAGTCTGGAGGAGCAGGCAGCCGGCCCGATTATGGCGGCCGCCGAGATGAACATGGCCAGCGAACAAGATGTGGTGGCGCGGCTCAACCTGGCGTCGGCTTACACCGAGCGCTTCCGCGCCACATTCGGCGAAGCTCCGAACCTGAAGAACATCGCGAAGTCTATCGCTTCATTCGAGCGTACGCTAGTGACGCCGGATTCGCGCTTTGATCGCTATCTCAGTGGCGACAAGTCCGCTTTGACCGAGCAAGAAAAGCGCGGGTTGATACTGTTCATCGGCAAGGCCTCGTGTTCCGCCTGCCACAACGGGAACAACCTGGCCGACAGTAAGTTTCACGTGCTCGGCAGCACGCCAAACCAGAAAGAGGATGTCGGCCGTTATGCCGTTAGCAAAGACGAGAAAGACCGCGGCGCCTTCAAGACACCCACGCTGCGCAACGTCGAGCTTACCGCACCCTACACACACAACGGCGTGCTCAAGAGTCTCGATGAAGTCATCGAGTTCTATAACGAAGGCGGAGGCGAGGCTAGGAACAAGTCTGACTTGATTTTGAAGCTTGAGCTGACAAAGCAGGAGAAGGCCGACCTGATCGCTTTCCTGAAGTCGCTTACCGGCAGACAGCCGCAGGTTGAGATACCGCAGCTCCCGAGCGACAACTGAAAGCCTAGGGTTCAGCTCTTCGGGTTACTACATCGTGAATCGGCGAGCTGAGACTGAACAGAAAGGGGGAAGGAATGATTTCAGACACCAGGAGCAGAACCGCTCGACTTGTTCAAGCTGCAGCGATTCTGTCCGTACTGCTTGTTGCGGCCTTTGCGCAGACTCACGCGCGGGTGAAGCGGTCTGCCCCGCCTTCGAAAGAGTTCGCGAGCCTCTCTCAACTGATGAAGGATGGAATTCACGAGCAATTTACCCTTCTCTCGTTCACGATCTGGCACGACAGCCCCATGACTGAAGAGAAGTTGAATTCAGTAGCAAGGTCAGCATCCCACCTCCAGGAGCTTGCCGTGCGCATCCCGGCCTTCAAAACAAGTTACTTCCGTAAGTACCCCGGAGAGGACCTGGCGCTGGTCGACGCAGACTCTGCTGAAATGGAAACCCTCGCCCGCTCAATCTCTCGAGCGGCCGCCAATGGAGATGAAAAGAGTCTTGAGCCGCTCCTCACCCAGCTCGAGGCCAACTGCAACAGCTGTCACTTAAAGTTCAGACAGGAGCTGTCCAGCCAGTATGTGGAGCCGACTCAATTTAAGAAATAAAGCGCTTGCCAGCATCGTTGGCCTGGTTGCCATCCTCACCCTGTTGGTGCTCGTCGTGATTCAGTTGGCGGTGCGCGGCCAGGCGGCCCGCACGCTGCAAGAGGAACAGGGACGCGCAAGCCGGGCTATCCAGCAACACCTGTCCGATCGCTATCGCGAGCTGGAACGCGGCATAGGAGCGCTGGCCGAAGCGCCCGACTTCAAAGCGCTTTCCACCGCCAGCGGAGTCGATCACGACACGCTGATGGGCAGTCTTGGCGATTTTCAGAATGTAATTGGCACCAACCTGCTGATCATGCTTGACAAGCGAGGCCACGCGCGCGCGCGCACGGATCAACCACAGGCAGAGGGAGAAGACCTCACTGAGATCTCCATCGTACGGGACGGACTCGAAAGCAAGAGCAGCCGGGAGGTGTACACCTTCGGCGGGCAGATCTTCCTGGTCTACTCGCACCCGCTGCAAGTGAATGGTCAACTCGAGGGCTGCATAGTCGCGGGTCTCGTGCTCGACTCCGATTCGATTCAACCGCTCAAAGGGATTCTGCACCGCGACGTGATGCTGCTAAATCAGGAGAAGGTGATTGCTACCACTCTTTCGGCTGACACGGCCAGCATGTTGAAGGTCGAACTGGACAGCAACCGCAGCCGGCTGATGAAGCTCGCAACGTCGGGCGAAAGCGCCGACGAGGTCCGCCACGACAGTTGGGGCGTGCCCATCGGCAAAGAAGATTTCCTCGCCGTAGGGAGCGGCGTTTTCATCGCAAATGCCACGGCCGCATCCGGGTTGGTGTTTATCGCATTCACTCCCGAAAGCGCGGTATACGGTTTCTACTACACTATGCGGTGGGTGCTGCTGACGCTTGCCGTGGTGACGATGGCCGGAGCGGTGGGCGCCAGCCGGTTTTTCCTCAAGGGCATCACCGATCCGATCGAAAAGCTTGCGGCATCGATGCGAAAGGCGGCTGGCGGTGACATTTCCGACCGAATAGAGTTCGATGCGCGCCAGGACGAGATTGGCCAGTTGAGCCGCTCCGCCAACGAACTCTTCTCTTATCTGAAAGACATGGCCGCTCTGGCCGATGCCATAAGCACCGGCAAGCAAATGGGGCAAGTTGCGCCGCGCTCTTCGGGCGACCTCTTCGGCAATGCGTTCCTTGCGTGGGAAAGGGTGACTGCTCTGCAGGCGGCCGAAGCTGCTAATCGCGCAAAGAGCGAGTTCCTCGCCAACATGAGTCATGAGATTCGCACGCCTCTGAATGGGATCATAGGAATGACCGACCTCGCACTCGACACCGGCCTGAACCGGGAGCAACGGGAGTATCTGAGCATGGTCAAGACATCGGGCGAGTCGTTGTTGATCATCATTAACGACATACTCGACTTTTCCAAGATCGAAGCCGGCAAGCTTCAACTTGACCCGGTCGACTTCAGCGTGCGGGAGATCCTGAACACCACCATTAAGTCGATGGCGGTGCGCGCCGACCAGAAAGAGGTCGAGCTGGCTTGCGACATCGCCTTCGATGTGCCCGGCGTACTGTTTGGAGACCCTTTTCGCCTCAGGCAGATCCTTACAAACCTGGTGGGCAACGCCATAAAGTTCACCGATGAGGGCGAGGTAGTGACCACCGTCCAACTTGAATCCAGAGGAGATCAAGACGTTTGCTTGCACTTCGCCGTTTCGGATACCGGCTGCGGCATTTCACCGGACAAACAGGGGCTGATATTTGAGCCCTTCGAGCAGGCCGATACTTCCACTACGCGCAAGTACGGAGGGACCGGACTGGGTCTGGCTATCTCGGCTAAGTTCGTCGAGATGATGGGCGGCCGGATATGGGTGGAAAGCGAGACAGGCAAAGGAAGCACTTTCCACTTCACGGCCACGTTTGGCTTGCAGAAGGAATCGAGTGTGTTGGAACCCGAATCAGCAGCGCTCATCAACGCTGTGGGACTTTCGGTGTTGGTCGTAGACGACAATGCAACGAACCGCCGCATACTTAAAGATATGCTGACCAACTGGCATATGAATGCCACTGTTGTAGAGAGCGGCGAAGCGGCTCTTGACTCATTGAGAAAGACCAAAGCGGCGGGTGAACCTTTGCCGCTCGTGCTGCTTGACGCCTATATGCCTGGGATGGACGGCTTCGCTGTAGCGGAGCAGATAAAGAACACACCCGAGCTTGCGTCGTCTACGCTCGTGATGTTGACCTCCAGCCGGCAGAGCGGTGATGCCGCTCGATGCCGCGAACTGGGGTTGGCGGGCTACCTGACGAAGCCCTTTTCGCAATCGAATCTTCTCGACACTATTGTCACCGCCCTGGGTCCCTCGCCCTTCGACGGTAGCGGGCGCGCAACAGTTGGTACCCCCGTCGAAAAAGAAGGCCAGCGGCCTCTCCGGATTCTTCTGGCAGAAGACAACATGGTGAATCAACAGCTAGCCATCAGAATACTCGAGAAGCAAGGACACTCAGTTGTTGTCGCCAACAACGGGAGGCAAGCCGTAGAAAGGTTCGACGCCGATTTCTTTCAGCTCGTCTTAATGGACGTGCACATGCCTGAAATGAACGGCTTCGAAGCAACTGCAGCAATCCGCCAGATGGAGCAGGTTACCAACAGCCGCGTGCCAATCATCGCGATGACCGCCTATGCGATGAAGGGAGATCGGGAGCGTTGTCTGGAAGCCGGCATGGACGGGTATGTTTCGAAGCCAGTCAGCGTGGAGGAGCTGCTTCGCGTGATCGCGAGCTTTTCATCCGGTTCTGTTTCCGTTATGGAAGAACCGAGCTCGCCTGGTTCGACCCTCGCCCCGGCAACGGGCGATGACCAGGTGCTTGACCGATTGGAGTTGCTAACCTTTGCCGATGGCGATCTAGTGTTCTTGCGGAAGGTTGCGAAGGGATTCTTCGAGACCTGTCATCAAACCATGCCTGAAATTCGCAAAGCCTTAGCCTCCGGCAACCGCCAGCAGCTGGAAGATGCGGTTCACACTCTCAAGGGCGCGGCTGGAAATATGAGGGCCCGGGCCACGTTTGAAGCAACCCTTCGATTAGAAGAGAGCAGTCGCGCGGGCAATCTAGATGAAGCGAAAGGCCAATTGAAGGCTCTCGAATGGGAACTGGGCAGACTCGAGCGCGCGCTTATTGAATTGACCGGAGAGCCGGAACCCACACCGACCATAGAGGGGGTGCTGGTGAGCTGATCCAAAGCTTTGTGCTCGATGAGGACATTATATGTTGAAACAGACGCATACGATACTCGTTGTCGATGATGAGTCTACAAGCCTGTTGATGCTGGAGAAGGTATTGCGAACCAACTACACCGTGCTCACCGCACGATCTGGTGCAGAAGCGCTGGACGTTCTCAGGCGTGAAGAGATCTCCCTCCTTATTACTGACCAACGAATGCCGGGGATGACCGGAACCGAGTTGCTGCGCGAAAGCCAATCACTGAGACCGGGTATGGTCTCGATGCTAATTACATCCAACAATGACACCGAGACTTTCATCGACGCGATAACGAAGGCCGGCGCCCTTCGGGTGATAAACAAGCCCTGGGACGCTGCCAGTCTGCTGAGCGTTGTCGAGAGATCCCTTAAGGCGTACGAGAATTTCGTTGAGAGAAAGGGGTCCAGCGATCGTCTCAAACAGATGCAGCAAAAATTGGACAAGATAGCGAAGCCTGTCTGAAGAAATGGCGCGCCATGGACTCAAAGCTCTCGCAGCGCCTTAGTGATCGGCATGCGTGCGGCGAACCTCGAGGGCAACAACCCGCCAAGCAATCCCATCACTGCCGCGAAGATCAGCGCCGAGGCCATCAGGTCGGGCGTTATCCGGAAACTGAATGCAAGCTCGCTAAAGGTCCGGAAGTTCATCGTGCCCGTCGCGATCCCATTCACCGGAATCGCAAGGACGCAGCCTATCACGCCGCCTATCAAAGCGATTATCACAGACTCGATGACGAAGCTTGTCATTATGCTTCCCTTTGAAAAGCCGAGCGCCCTGAGCATCCCTATCTCTCGCGTGCGGACGGCTACCGCAGCGTACATAGTGTTCATTCCGCCAAAGCAAGCGCCAAAGCCCATTACGACCGCCACGAAGATGCCTAACCCGCGGATCGGTGCGCCGGCGCTGGTCTGTTCCTCGTAGTAGACGGTTTCAGGCTTCGCCTCGAGATTCAACCGCTGCTCTGCGGCTATTCGATTCGCCAGGCTATCCCGAGTTGCTACGCTGTCAGCGCGAACCATGACCGATGAATAGTTTGTACGTTCAAATGCGTCGGCTACATCGTTGACCTCGGTCCAGATCTCCGAATCGAACGCCGATCCGCCGGCCTCGAACAGACCCACAACGGTCCAGTCGCGACGGCCAAGGCGTATGACTTCGCCCATACCCGTAGATGAAAAACGCTCCGCGATCTTACGGCTCGCGATTGCCTCGCCGATTCCTGGCCTGAACATCCGGCCCTCGACCAGCTTGATCAGGGGCCTGATTGCAAACCCTGCGTCAGAGACCCCTCTCACAGTGACGTTTGTTGCCTCCCCCGTGTCGCGACGCGGCAGATTGACCAGCACGGCTATCTCGGCCGAGGCCATCGGCTTACCCTGAGTGTCTCGCGCAATGCCAGGCAGGGTCTGAATCAATTGAAACGCCTCGCGAGTGACCTGGCTGTTCACTTCCGTCTGCGAGCTCGGCCTGATTATGACTATGTTTTCAGGCGTCCCGGTGGAGACGAGGGCAGCGTTCAACCCATTGGCCAGGGCCATAATCGCAATGAAGACCGCCACCACCAGGGCTATCGTAAATACGGTCATGAGAGTGCTCACCCTGCGGACGACCAGGTTTCGAAGATTGTATTTCAGCGGTATTGCCATAATAAGTGATCCGCGATGCGTGATACGTGATGCGTGGTCCCTGAAGCCTCCGGTCACGGATCGCGCATCACGGGTTTGGCTAGGCCACTCTGCGCAGGCCGTCGACGATCCGTACTCTGGCGGCGCTCCAGGCCGGGATGCCGCCGCTGCATAAGCCGATCAAGATTGACGCGCCCAAACTCAACGCGATGACAGTCGGACTGACCCTCAGGTTCTGCAAAAAGATCATGTCCCTTAGCGCCGAAGGCAAGGCCGAAGCTCCAAGCCTGGCTCCCAGCGTCCCCAGCACTCCGCCTATAAGCGCGATGAATACCGACTCTGACAGTATCAGGCCCAGGACTAACCCGGGCCTGAAGCCGAGGGCCTTCATCACCGCTACCTCAGTGAAACGCTCGCGCGCGGTCATCGCCATCGCGTTAGCGGCAATCAAGCTGATCGTGAAGACTACAACCAGACCGACGCTCGTTATCAGACCTTTCACATTTCCGAGCATCGAGACGAAGCTCGCTTGAAATGAAGCTTCAGTCTCGGTCTTGGTGGGGGCCGCAGAACTCTTGAACATAGCGTCGACCGCATCCATTACTCCAGGTGCGCTCGCAGGCGAATCGAGCTTTATTCTGAAAGTGCCAACCTCACCGGGCCTTCCCAGCGCTTCTTCGACGTATTCGCGGTGAAAGAAAAGGCCGCCCTCCGGCGCGTCGGCTGCCGTCGTGTAAGTACCCCGCAGTGTTAGTTGGGGATTGACGGGATGAAATGTGCCCTTCAGTTCGATCACATCGCCTATCTTCCACCCATACTTCGCCGCAAGCTTCCGCCCCGCGATCGCTGCAGTGCGCTCCTGCTGAAACGCCTGCTTCTCTGCAGGCGATATCTGATACTCGCTCTGCACATCGAAGAGTGTCTTCGCATCAACGTAGAACTGCGCGAAGTAGTACTGCGGCTTGTCTTCCTTGTACGTCCCGCCGAACCAGTTTGCCGGGCAGATGGCAACTACGCCCGGCACCTGGGCTATCTTTTCTCGGTACGACTCGGGCATCGCGTCGGCAAGCGAGTTCCGCCGCACGATCAGCCGCAACTCCGCTCCGGTCAACTCCGATGCGGAACTGAATGAGTTCATAATTGCCTGCATAAAGGCCAGCAAGAAGATCGCAGCGGAGATGCTGAGGATTGTCAGTACGCTCCGCCGCTTGTTTCGGCCGGCGTTCTTAACTATGAGCCGCAGGTACTTCATAGACTCCTCCTGTTCTGCTGAGCAGACCCTTGTCGAGATGGATGACAGAATGGGCATGGCCGGCAGCGCGCGGGTCGTGCGTGACCATTATGATGGTCTTTCGAAACTCAACGTTGAGCCGTTTGAGCAGGTCGAGTATCTCTTCGGCCGACTTCGCGTCCAGGTCTCCTGTCGGTTCGTCGGCGACAAGCAACGTCGGATCGGTAACGATTGCTCTCGCGATGGCGACACGCTGTTCCTGGCCGCCCGAAAGCTGGCGCGGATAGTGCCCATCGCGATCGGACAGGCCGACCACCGACAACGCGGTCATAACGTGATCGCGTCGCTTCTTCTTTGACAAACTGGTCAGCAACAACGGCAGCTCTACGTTTTCAAAAGCCGTAAGCACGGGGATGAGATTGTAGAGCTGAAAAATGAACCCGACGTGGCGAGCCCGCCACTTGGCAATTTCCTTCTCGTTCAGGCCGGTGATGTTCTTGCCGTCGATCTCAATGCGGCCCGAGTTTGGCTTGTCTATTCCGGCAATGAGGTTCAGGAGCGTCGTCTTGCCGGAGCCCGACGGACCCATCAATGCAAGGAACTCGCCGGTGCCAACATCGAGGTCGATGTTGTCGAGCACAGGTATATCGATCGCATCGCGGCGATAGTGCTTGGTGACCTTCGATAGACTAATCAGCGTTTCTGCCATGCAAGCGTCTCCATTGTTTGGACCTGTACGGGGTAGCCCTTTTGGCCCCCCTTTTTCACGAATCCTAATGCCCTCTCGAACAGCAACAAATCATTGAGGAGGGCGTTACAAGTCAGAAGAACCTCCAGTCTTCACCTTTACGCGTGTGCCGTCGCTGAGGTTCTCGGCGCCTTTGATAACCAGAGTCTCGCCGCCCGCCAGCCCCTGCTTTATCTCTATCCGATCGCCGAAATCGCCGCCGACCGTCACCGGCTGAGACCGCATTCGATCCCCGGTCAGCACGAGAACCGTGGTCTTCCCTTCCCTCTGTTGAATCGCCGATTTTGGGACCGTGACTCTCGCTGCCTGATGACTCGCGGCCTGAGGGTCCTTCTGAATGAATGTTATCTTCGCAGACATATCGGGCAGTATTCTCGGATCGACCTTCTTGAATCGGACTTTGACTTTGACCGTGGCCTTCTGGCGGTCGGCCGTCGGGACGATCTTATAAGTCTCAGCCGGCAGCTTCTCATTGCCAAGCGCATCGAGCGTTACTTCGGC
The DNA here is from genome assembly GCA_041483295.1 of Blastocatellia bacterium. Taxonomy (GTDB): domain Bacteria; phylum Acidobacteriota; class Blastocatellia; order UBA7656; family UBA7656; genus DASYSA01. The sequence continues at coordinate 37,365 of JBGPFL010000001.1, forward strand.
CGGGAGCCCCTTGGTTATCTTGGCGATGTACGATTCGTTGATGTCGGCTTCGACCTCGAGGGTCGCCGGATCGACGATAGTAACCACCGAACCGCGAGTCGAGGTCCCGCCGAAGATTGCGGGCGCGACGGTCTCGCCCACCTCCGCGTCTTTTGAGATCACAATACCATCGAATGGAGCGCGAATGTTGCAGTACTCGATCTGCGCCTGTATGACTCCGATGCGTGCCTCAGCGGACCTTATTTGAGCGGTTGTTGAATCGATCTTGAACTGCCCGGCGCGGATGAGAGCCTCAGCCGCTCGGACGTTGGCTTCATCGACTCGCGCCTGAGCTGTTGCGTTATCGAGATCGGCTCTTGAGGCGACGCCGCCCTCTATCAGCCTGGTTTGTCTGGCGAGCTCGAGGCTGCTCTTCAGCCTGTTAGCTTGCGTTTGAGCCAGAGTCGCTCGCGCTTGCTCGAGTTCGGCCTCGGCCTGGCTCCTGGTCGCCTGCCAGTTGGTGAGTGAGCCTTTGGCGTCGGCCAACTGAGCATCCAGATCGCGATGTTCGAGCCGAGCAATGATCTGACCGCTTTTGACATTGCTTCCGGTATCAACGCCGAGGTATTCGAGCCGGCCTGAGATCTTGGGGCTAACCGCTGCCTTACGATTTGCGACGACATATCCGGTTGCGGTATGAACTTCGAGCCCGCTGCTCCCCGACTCGATGGTAGCGCGGGCGACTTCAACCTCCGGCAGAGTCGCCGCGCTCCACATTCGATACGCGATCAGCAGACCGCCGACTACAACGACAAGAGCAGTTCCGAGCAGAACAACACGTAACCCGGTTTTCGGTTTCTCGTCATCGTCGCGGTCTATCCTGAGCGCAGACAGGTCAGGTTTTCGTACCTCTCTCAGCTTACTATCCAACCAGGTCCCCTTCGATTAGTGAACTATTATTCTAGCCATGTGCCTTCTTTTTCGCTTGCGCCTTATTGACATTCTATGACGAGATCGCGTCAGGCCCTTTCATCCCACTCTCGGCAGAAGCATCGAGGCAATATACCAAACAAAGAAGCACCACGCATCCTGCTTGATACGCTTAATCATGATCGTTATCAGACTCTTGACGCCGGTGGGAGGGGCCAGCTTAGCCCTTTTTCGTTTTGCTCCACGGGGGCCTAGACTTGACAACCCGCTTGTACACCGGACACTCCAAATCGTGCGCACCGGGAAGATACCCCGTGCTGATCAGGAATTCGCCCGTTATCTCGCCCCCGGTAAACCTAAACGTCCTCCTGAACAGCTTCACCCACTCCTCTTTAGTAAGCGGATGCTGAGCGTCAAGCCACTCGGCAAATGAGCCGTGCGCTTCGCAAATCAACCTCAGCCGGCGCGCATTCTCAATCACCGCGTCGACCTTGAGCTCATTGCGAATGATCCCGGCGTCGCGCAACAGACGCGAGCGCTCCTTACGACCATAACCTGCCACTCGATCTATGTCGAATCCCTCGAATGCTGTGCGGAAGTTCTCGCGCTTCTTGAGTATCGTCAGCCAGCTTAAGCCCGCCTGATTGATCTCAAGCGCCAGCCGCTCAAACAGCGCGGCATCGTCCCGAATCGGAAAGCCATACTCGTGGTCGTGATAAGGGCCATGATAAGGGTGGCCCGGGGCAACTAAGCAGTAACTCATCAAAGACCTCGCTTATTGGAATAGAAAAGACCGATCCCACCTGCTCTTCGGCCAGTCTATCTTGTATGATAAGAGCGAATCATCCGCAACCCGTCAGAACGTGAATACCGGAGGGGCAGTCTTTCCTTTAAGCCATGGTCCAGCGCGAATTTCCGGACGTCAAATCGCTCGCCTCTGAGATTGCCGCGCGAATGCGCGCGCTGGCGAGCCTCAGCACCGCTGATGTGCGCGAGCTTCGCCGAGAGTTCTCAAAGCGAATCGCCAAGGCGCCCGCAAAGCAGGTGCTAGACCTCGCCCTCCTGCTCCTCAACCAGGGAGCCATCGAATATCGCTTTGTCGCCTACGAACTGGTCTGCCATCACCGCCCGACGCTTCAGAGCCTCGGCGCAAAGGAACTCGAGCAACTCGGCCGCGGCCTCGACAGTTGGGGGGCCGTCGATACATTCGCCAGTTATCTCTCCGGCCCGGCCTGGCGCGAACGTCAGGTGCCGGACTCGCTCATTCACCGATGGTCTCGCTCTCAGGATCGCTGGTGGCGGCGCGCGGCCCTGGTCAGCACCGTCCCCCTCAACAACAAGGCGCGCGGCGGCACTGGTGACTCCTCACGCACGCTCGACGTCTGCCGCAGGCTAGCCA
>JBGPFL010000002.1:0-30597 GCA_041483295.1 Blastocatellia bacterium
GACCCGATCGACTACCAGACCTACACGTGGCACACCAGCCTGGATACCTACGAGCGAATCATAGAAGACGACGCGAAGAAGTCTGCGATCGTAATAGCGGCCGCGGTTTATGTTCTCGCAATGCGCGACGACTTGCTTCCGCGATTCACCAAAGAGCAGATGCCGGCCCTTCCGCCTCGCGCGGCTCCGCAGGGTCAACCGCAGGGTCAACCGGAGACTCGGCGACCGAATGCGAGTGCAAACTAGCAGGCAGCAGGCAGCGGGCAGCAGGCAGTAAGGAGCAGGCAGCAGGCAGTAAGGAGCAGGCAGCAGGCAGTAAGGAGCAGGCAGGAAGCGGGACTACTGCCTGCTGCCTACTGCATACTGCCTGCCTGCTGCCTGCTCTCTTTTTTGAAGTGACCAACCAACACCGCCGCCGCGATGCCGATGATCCCCGCCAGAAAAGCTGCTGCCCCAACGCGCCGCCAGACTTCGGGCTCAACGGTCGCCCCAGGAGCCGCGGGCTCGATCAGTGCCGTCTTTCTGGTGGCGGCGGGCGATCCATTGTTGGCCTTCACTTCGTCCAGTTCGCTTTCGAGTTTGATCACCTGGTCACGGGCGCCGCCCGAGGACTGCGCGGACGCTTCAGCGAGCCGTTGTTCGATTCTGCGTTGGCTCGCGAGGTGGAAGGCGATTGCATCGTCGAATAGCTTCTCGTGGCGTGCGATCAGGGCATCGGCTGCTGCTTGCGCCAACTTCACGGATTCCTCGGCGCTTTCAGTCGTCGCGGTGATGCGCACGAAGATGGGATACTTCTCCCGTCTGGCCCCGCCCTCGACCGTGTCGGCCCGAACGCTGTGCTTAAGGTGGTGAGGCTTCCCTCCCATCTTTTCAGCAAGGTCGCGAAGGAAGGTTGCCCCGTTAATCATCTCTTTGGTTACGTAGGGATCTTCGATAGGTTCTTTCCAGACCCGGCCTACTTCGACAAGAGCCACGGCGGTGTGGGTCGAGGGATCGCGGTGGGCGATGAACCAGGCCACGCCCGCGGCAGAAATGGTGAGGATGAGGATGAGCCACTTAGCCCGCCAGATCGCGGCGAAGTAGCGATCGAGGCTGAGTTGCTCATCGACGTGAGTCGGTGAATTGTTCATCGCCTTGATTGAGTGACGAAGTCTACAGGGGTCGCCGTTATTCGCACAAGTGTGTGAGCCGCGGGCGACGCACCAGCAGTGCAAAGAGTGGGACTCGATAGGCAACGCGACCTGTGCGGATCGGATTCGACTCGCCGGTCCAGGGATTTGGGGGGACCACCGAGCATGCATGCGAACGCATGTGGTTAGCCGCACAGACACACTGTTCGCCGTGGAGTATGATGACCACATCGTACCGAGCTCAAATGCAGAATGAAACGTAGACGCTTATGAGCGATGAAGATAAGCGCGGGGCGCTAATCCTGGTAGTGCTCGATGTCGAGGAGACCCGTGACGGTATAGAGAGCTTGCTCGAGGCCGATGGCTACCGCGTAGAGCCGGCAAGAGACGAAGAGGCCGCTGTAGGGGTGGCCCTCCGGGAGCATCCCGACCTTATTCTGGTAAGTCTGGGAGTGTCACAGGTCGTGGTGATTGAAACCGCGCGTCGCATAAGAGAACGCGCGGGATCGAGCGAAGCCGTCCCGATCGTGATTTTCTGCGTTGACACAATCGCCGAAGGTGCGGAGGTGCACCTGGGAGAGCAAACCTATGTCACCCGTCCGGACAACTTCAACCAACTCAGGCTGTTCGTTTATCGTCTTCTCCACCGGGCCGGGCCTGCCGATTGAAGTCACCCCTCCCCGCTCGCCCATAGTAATCGATCGGTCTCATCCTTCACGATCCGATAGCACTCACATACCGCCCCTTCCAACCCCTTGCGATCGATGATTGTGATGTGGCCGCGAGCATAGTTGATCAGCCCGATATCCTGCAGGCGACCTGCGGCGACGGTGACACTCTCGCGGCGGGATCCCAGCATATTGGATATGAACTCCTGCGTCATGAAAAGCTCATTTGCGTTGACTCGATCATGGGTTAACAGAAGCCAGCGGCACAGGCGCTTCTCGATCGAGTGCAGGCGGTTGCAAACGGCCGCCTGCGAAATCTGAGTAATCAGCGCCTGTGTATAGCGCAGCAACAGGCGTTGAAACGACTCGGACCTTGCGAATTCCTGTTGTAGCGCGTTTGCATTCATCCTCCATGCGCCCCCCGCTACTACTGCGACGGCGCGGTTGGGAGTTGTGTTACCCCCCAGGAAGAGAGCGACTCCTACTAGTCCGTCGTTTCCTATGAGACCCATTTCAGCAGTCGAGCCGTCTTCCATGGTGTAGAGCAGCGAGACCACTGAGGTGGTCGGGAAACACACATACTCCAAACGTTGGCCCGACTCGTAAAGGACCTCACCAAGCGCGAAGGCGACCCGGGTCAGACTTGGAAGGAGGCGCTCAAGTTCCTCCTGAGGAAGAGCGCGAAGAAGCTGGTTTCGAGTTATGGCATCAAACGCTTCAGCGGACAGCATGCGGATTTCCTCTAGCGCCGGATCATTTATCAGATTTTACACTCTGTGCGCAAGGGCACAGACGAGCATTTTGCGATGCGTTATTGTCGCTCCGGTAGTCCGCGAAACGGACAGGAGGTTTCTGGCAGTTTGAGTTCTGGTGCCCGGGCGCCTCGGAAAAGATTCGTGTACCTGGCACGGAATCAATCGTGTCAAGTAAACACCGATATCGAAGTGCTTGCTCAGCGAGTTTGGGGTTTGAGGTGAGCTAAGAACTGACTCAAAGTAAAGATCGCAGCTCGGCGACGCAGCCGGTCGAATCGACTAACCCGACTGAGAGAAATCGTTGGGTTCTCAACGCATCTAACCGCCCTCCTGCCCTGCGGAAAAGTCGCCCGTGGAGGAACGCTCTCCGCGTCCAAGAATGTCTTAGGACCGGAGCACAATTGTTATCACTAGTGAGGTTTCTTTTGGGAGGTCAACTATGCCAGCAACACTAACGTATCCAGGGGTCTACATTGAGGAGATCCCAAGCGGAGTTCACACGATCACGGGCGTCGCTACATCGACTACCGCCTTTGTCGGATACACGAGTCGGGGACTGGACAATCGCGCGACACGCCTGTTCAGCTTCGCGGATTTTGAACGCTCGTACGGCGGCCTGGCCGCCGACAGTGAGCTGAGCTATTCGGTACAGCACTTCTTCGCAAACGGGGGGACCGAAGCCTACGTCGTGCGCGTGCCGAAGTTCGATGCGGTCGCCGCCAGCATAACTCTCCTGGACGGAGTCGGCGGCGGCGCCAAATCCGCGTTGCAGGTCACCGCGCTCAGCAAAGGCGCCTGGGCGAACGATGTGATCATCGACGTCGATTATGACAGCGTACCAGCCGGTGATCCCAAAGCTTTCAACCTTACACTTACCGATCTGGTAACCGGGGCGGTCGAGACCTTCAGCAACGTTACCCTCGACAGCTCGAAGGCCAACCACGTCGTGTCGGTAGTTAACGACGAGGATAGCGGCTCGGCGATGGTCCAGGTCGGCGTGCCGGACAATACGGCGGGACGCCCCGCGCAGAGTGGCACTGTCGGCGGAGACATAACGCTCGGCGACATCAAGAACGACAAGGCTTATTCGGTCAAAATCACCAGCGACCTTCCCGCAACAGGCGAGATCACAAATCTCAACGTCACATTCATTGAAGTCGGCGAGACCATCCCCGGTTCGATCCTGGGCGTTTGCCGATTGCTCGAGCGAAAGGCCAATCTTGTTTTGGCGGACGCCTTGCCGGGCGCCGGCATTCGCTGTGTGCCCACGAGCACGGGCGGCGGAATACGAGTGCTGGCCTTTTTCTCACAAGATCTTATCCCAGGGGCCCTCGACGCAAAGATCACGTTCACAGCCGGCACACCCAACAGCGCGCTTACGGCTCTGAAGCTGTCGAGTGTCACTGCGAATGTTGCTCACTATGTGCTTGGCAAGGGCCGCACTGCGCTGGCTCAATCGGGCGCAACGCTGGGGAAGGATGGCGTTGTGTTGCCCAAGACGGCAGATCTGATCGGAAACGAAGCCGCATTCACGGGAATCTACGCGCTCGAGAAAGTCGACCTGTTCAATCTGCTTTGCATTCCGGACGCGACGCGCGGGCAGGCGGGTAATCCATCGGCGCTCGACACAAACGTGGACCCGAACGCGATCTTCGGCGCAGCAATCATCTACTGTGGCAAGCGGCGAGCATTTCTTCTGATCGATCCGCCGCCGAATATTAACGATGTCGACTCCGCCGCCGATTGGAAGTCATCAACCTTGACGGTTCACGACAAGAACGGCGCGGCGTACTTTCCCCGTTTGCGCCTTCCGGATCCTTTGAACGGCTTCACCCCGCGCACCTTTGCGCCATGCGGAGTCATCGCCGGAGTCTATTCGCGAATCGACGCGACGCGCGGCGTGTGGAAAGCGCCGGCTGGAGTCGAAGCCACTTTGAACGGCGTGCAAGGGATCGTTTACAAGCTCACAGACGGCGAGAACGGCGCGCTCAATCCTCTGGGCTTGAATTGCTTCCGCAATTTTCCCATCTACGGGAACGTCTCGTGGGGCGCGCGCACGCTGGTGGGTTCGGACGCGGAAGGCAGCGAGTGGAAGTACGTCCCGGTGCGCCGCGTCGCGTTGTACCTCGAGGAGAGCTTGTATCGAGGCACAAAGTGGGTTGTGTTCGAGCCAAACGACGAGCCGCTCTGGGGGCAGATTCGACTGAACATCGGCGCATTCCTGCAGAGTCTTTTCAGGCAAGGCGCGTTTCAGGGCAAGACCCCGCGCGAGGCTTACTTCGTGAAGTGCGATAAGGAGACCACGACCCAAGACGACATCAACCGCGGCATCGTGAATATTCTCGTCGGGTTCGCGCCGCTCAAGCCGGCGGAGTTCGTCATCATCAAGATTCAGCAACTGGCCGGGCAAATCCAGGCCTGAGGCTCAGCGTTCAGCCATCAGGCTGCCGGTTTCCGCAAGGGAGGTTGCGCAAGCTGAAGCTTGAACTCTGAACTCATCATTTTACAGGAGGGTACGATGGCACAATTCACCGTTAACGCGCAGCGCTTCGACCCGTATAAGAACTTTAAATTCCGAGTGAAGTGGGACGGGCGTTACGTGGCCGGCGTGAGCAAGGTCGGCACGCTCAAGCGCACCACCGAGGTGGTGAAGCATCGCGAGGGCGGTGATCCCTCGAGCAGCCGTAAATCGCCCGGCAGAACCGAGTACGACGCGATCACGCTGGAGCGCGGCGTCACCCACGACACCGAGTTCGAAAAGTGGGCCAACAAGGTTTGGAACTTCGGCTCGGGGCTCGGCGCCGAGACATCGCTCAAGGACTTTCGCAAAGACATCACCATCGAGTTGTACAACGAGGCGGGGCAACTGGCGATCGCTTACAAGGTGTACCGCTGCTGGGTCTCGGAGTTCCAGTCGCTCCCGGATCTGGACGCAAACGCCAACGCGGTCGCAATACAGCACATCAAGCTGGAGAACGAAGGGTGGGAGCGCGACTACGAAGTAGCCGAACCGAGCGAACCGACCTTCACCGAGCCTCCATTGTAAGGTTCGGGAGTGAACCGCGATGATTGCGCTATCCGCTGCCCAATTGCTGGAAGTGTGGGAGCGAGGCTCCGCCAAATCCCTCACCGAGCGGGCCCTTGCTCTGCTTGAGTCCGCTTGTCCCGACCTCGAATGCCAGACGGTGGCCCGCTTCAGTATCGGCCGGCGCGACGCGCTCGTATTGTCGGTGCGCGAGTGCACGTTTGGGTCCCGGGTCGCAGCCATCGCGAACTGCCCCGATTGCGATGAACAACTGGAACTCACATTCGGGGTTGAGGACATTCGCGCCTCGATTTTGGCGGACGAGCCGATCGAGCCGGGGACGCTTGCCGTCGGTGAGTACGAATTGCGCTTCCGGTTGCCCGACAGTCTCGACTTGCTTGCGATCGGCGCCGGGAACGATGCGCAATCGGCCAGGGACATATTGATCGAGCGCTGCCTGTTATCTGCGCGCAGGCGCGAGGACGAGATCCCGGTCGCCCGCGTGCCGGAAGAGGTTCTCGCGAGGATGGAGGAGGAAATGTCGAAGCTCGACGAACAGGCAAACGTTCAACTGTCGCTCGACTGTCCGAGTTGCGAGCGGAACTGGAGCGCGGCATTCGATATTCTGACTTTCTTTTGGGCCGAGCTTAATGCGTGGGCTCAGCGGGTCCTTTTTGAAGTACACACACTGGCGTCTCGGTACGGCTGGCGAGAAGCGGACATTCTCGAGATGAGCGCGGCTCGCCGGAACATCTATCTGAATATGGTAGGCGCATGACCGGTTACCTGACTAACCTTGCGGCGCGAACTCTCGGTCAGCTGCCGCTGATCCGGCCGCGGCTCGCTTCGGTGTTTGAGCCTCCGGCGGGCGCCCACTTTTTTGCAGGAGCGAGTTCTGTCGCTTCGCCCTCAACTCAAGAAACACTCGCGCCGCGAACAGAAGACTATCGCACTACCGGGCAGCAGCCCCCGTTTCATCCTACAGCCGATGAATTCGCGCTCGCGGCAGAAGTGAGCGCGGGTGAGCTTACTACTCCGGTTGCCACGTCCCAGATTCCTCGTAGGGCGCTCGATCCTCACACGACGGTTATGTCTGACAGCGACTTGAGATTCGAGCGCGCCATCGACCCGCGCTCTGGTCGAATAAGCGTCGGTGAACCGGTTCACTCGCCGGGGTTGATCCCGGTCGATGCCGATCGGCTTCCTGCCGAGATCAAATCCCCGTCAGCCGGTGGACTCAATAAGTTCACCTCGGTCGAGACAACATTAAGGGCCGACAAAGTGGCGCCCCTGGACGATGAGAACGAGCGGCCAACGCCGGTTCGAACTGTCATCCCGGCTGTTCAAGTCGAAGCCGCTCGCCCCTCGGTTATCGCGAGGCCGTCTGTGATTACCCGGCACCAACCGGTTGCGCCCACTGAACCGCACGAGATTGAAGGGGGTTCGCAGCCTGCGATTCGCATCACAATCGGACGCGTAGAAGTTCGAGCGATTATGGCTTCAGCGCCGGCCGCCGCGCCTCGCGAGAGACAACGCACCACGGGCGTTTCCCTTGGTGACTATCTCAAGCCGCGCAAGGGGGCAGAGTAGTGAGCAACGCCCTGGCCATAGCCGCGGTGACCGCTGTCGTCAAGGACCTGCTCAACAACGGCGTGATCGACCATAACCTTACGGCGGTCGTCGGCACGGACGTGATCGTGAGTTCGCTGCCGCCTGATCGCGTCGACGCGCTCGACGCAAACCCGGCGGACCGGAAGAGCCGGCTCAACCTCTTCCTGTATCAAGTCACGCAAAACGCCGGCTGGCGCAATGTTGGACTTCCTTCGCGAAACGGGACGGGCGAGAGAACAAGCAATCCTCCTCTGGCGCTCGACCTGCATTACCTATTGACGGCTTATGGCGCGGAAGAGATTCATTCGGAAATCCTGCTTGGCTACGGAATGCAGTTGCTGCACGAGACTCCGGTGCTGACGCGAGACGCGATTCGGACCTCACTTGCCCCGCCAACTCCGGTCGCAGCCGGCGGAGATCTGCCGGCGGGGATGCGCAACCTCTTTACCTCGGAACTCGCGGAGCAAGTCGAGCAGATCAAGATCGTGCCTCAGTCGCTCAGCACCGAGGAGATCTCCCGAATGTGGGCGGCCTTTCAAGCCAAGTATCGGCCGACGGCCGCGTATCAGGTCTCGGTCGTGTTGATCGAAAGCCGCGGGACGACAAAGCCCGCCCTCCCGGTCCGTGCGCGCAATGTCTATGTCGTCCCGTTTCATCAGCCCGTAATCGAAAGCATTCTGTCGCAGGTGAAGGCGGGAGATCCGATTCTCGCTGACCAGCCGATCCTTGCTGGATATAACCTTGTCATCGACGGGCAGAGACTGCGCGGCGATACGACCGAATTGAATGTGGGCGGGATTACGGTGACCCCTGCTATTGCCGACGTTGGCGAGAGCCGAATCATTGCGCCTCTGCCCGCCGCTTTGCAGGCCGGCGTGCAAGGTGTTCAGGTGATTCAGCGGCGGCTGATGGGCACTCCGCCGACCCTGCACCGCGGCGACGAGTCCAACGTCGCGGCATTCGTCCTGAGGCCGCGCATCGATGCGATCAACGTTTCAAACGTGCAAGGGGCGGGCCCATCGCCGCGATCAGCCGACGTTAACCTGACCATTAAGCCCGCGATCGGGCCCGCCCAGAGTGTTGTTCTGCTGCTCAACGAGTTCAAAGCTGTTCCCCCCGGACCCGGCGACATCACGCGCGCCTACAGCTTCATCGCTGCGACCCGCCTTGACCTCGAAAATCCGTCATTACCGGTGCCGGCGCCCAGCGAGAACATCACGATTCCGATTAGCGGCGTGGTGGCGGGGACATATCTGGCGCGCGTGCAGGTGGACGGCGCGGAGAGCCCTCTGGGAGCGAGCGTCGACCAGTATGACTCACCACAGGCGGTGATTCCATGAGCGGTGCGGCTGCTGCGAATTGGCCTGAGGATAACCAGCGGCATCTGATGGCGCGGCTGGGAGACGTACGCGACGCTTTGCTCCGCCACGCCGTGCGCGGCAGCGAGGTCTCGGCTGAGGCGCAAACCGGGTCGGGAAAACGGCAAGCGCGACGGCGCCCGGCGAAACCGCATGCTGAGCATTCGGCGTTGGAAACCTTGTGCGGGGCTTTTGGGCTGTCGCGGTTCGAGCGCGATGTGCTTTTGATGTGCGCGGGGATGGAGTTGGATTCCACGTTTGCGGGGCTTTGCGCTGACGCGCAAGGCAGCCCACAGCGGGCATACCCCACGTTCAGCCTTGCGCTCGCAGTTTTCTCCGATGCGCATTGGAGCGCGGTCACTCCCGCATCTTCGCTGCGGCGCTGGCGGCTGATCGAGGTGGGTGCTGGCGAAACGCTGATGTCGAGCCCGTTGCGAATCGACGAACGTGTGTTGCATTACCTGGCCGGCATCTCTTACCTGGACCCGCGACTGGTTTGCCTGATCGAGCCGGAACCCGCGCCGGCGGAGCTGGCGCCTTCCCATCGCGAAGTGGCGCGTCAGATCGCGAGCGGAATGAGACGATCCGCTGAATCCGGGGGAACGGCGACCATCTACCTGGGCGGTGACGAGGCCGCGGGCAAACGAGCGGTTGCGGCCTTTGCGTGTGCGCAACTCGGCATGCAACTGCACGTGCTCCGCTGTTCGAATGTGCCTGCGTCGTCTTTGGAGCGCGAAGCATTGGCGCGCCTGTGGGAACGCGAAGCGGCGCTCTCGCACGGCGTGTTGCTGCTGGAGGACGATGCGCCCGAGAACCGCCGCGCGGTGGTGTCCTGGCTGGACCATACGGAGGCCGCGTTCCTTGTCGCGAGCCGCGAGCCGTTCAGCTTATTCCGTGGCGAGCTCATTCGCCTGGAAGTGAAGAAGCCGACTCCTGCCGAACAACGTTTGCTGTGGCAGGAATCACTTGGCGAAACCGCCGCGAGTTTGAATGGCGAGCTGGAGCCGCTGGTGTCTCAGTTCGACCTTGGACTGGCGGACATTCGAGCCGCGAGTGCGAGTGTGCGCGAGGGCATTTCGGAGGATGCGGGCGCGGACCTTGGCCTCAAATTGTGGGATGCGTGCCGGGCGGGAGGGCGCGCACGTCTGGATGACCTGGCACAACAGATCGAACCGATGGCGGGTTGGGACGATCTGGTGCTGCCGGCGCCGCAACTCCGGATTCTTCGCGAGATCGGCGCGCAGGTTCGGCAGCGCGCCCGCGTTTACGAGGCTTGGGGATTTGCCGCGAAAGCTTCGCGCGGGCTTGGCGTCAGCGCGCTTTTCACCGGCGCGAGCGGGACCGGCAAGACGATGGCCGCCGAGGTGCTCGCGCGTGAATTGCGCCTCGATCTTTATCGAATCGATCTCAGCGCGGTTGTCAGCAAGTACATCGGCGAAACCGAAAAGAACCTGCGACGTGTCTTCGACGTTGCGGAAGCGGCTGGCGCGGTGCTGCTGTTTGATGAAGCCGACGCGCTTTTCGGTAAACGGAGCGAGGTCAAAGACAGTCACGACCGTTACGCCAACATCGAGGTGAGCTATCTCCTGCAGAGGATGGAAGCCTATCGCGGGCTGGCGATCCTGACTACCAACCTGAAGAACGCGCTCGACTCGGCGTTCTTACGGCGAATTCGGTTCATCGTTCAGTTTCCCTTTCCCGACGCCGCGCAGCGTGCCGACATCTGGCGCCGCATCTTTCCGCGCGAGACGCCGGTTGAGGGGCTTGACATCGGCAAGCTGGCGCGGCTCAACATCGCGGGAGGCAATATACGCAACATCGCGCTTAACGCGGCCTTCCTTGCCGCGGACTTGGGCGACTGCGTGCGCATGTCGCACCTGCTGAGCGCCGCCCGAAGCGAATACGCGAAGATCGAGAAGCCGCTTACCGGTTCCGAGTTCAAAGACTGGGTATGAAGGAGCCTGACATCGAGCTGCATATCGAGGAACTTGTTCTGCACGGTTTCGCGCAGGGCGACCGCTTCGCCATCGCTGAAGCGCTTCACGGTGAGTTGGCGCGGCTGTTTGCCGATAACCAGTCGGCTCCGGTGCCGAGGCAAAGCGTCGACATCGCCCGCGTCGACGCGGGAGCTTTCGAAGTCGCACCGGGTTCCAGGGCTGGAGCCGTTGGCGCGCAGGTTGCGCGGGCGCTGCACGGAGGCCTGACGCGATGACGGCCGCATTCAATAAAGTCGCTCGTGTGGAGACGCAAGCGCCGGATTTCCTGCCGGGCTGGAGCGGCTTGATCCAGCGACGGTGCGCCTGCGGGGGCTCGTCCGGAGGCTCAGGCCAGTGCTCCGAATGCGAGAAGAAGCAGCTTAAGAGCGTCGCGAGTCCGGCACACCTGGATCGGGCCCTCGACCGCGCCGGCAAGCAGCCCGCGCGTTTCGGCCATGACTTTGAACGCGTCAGTGTAAATACGCGAGCGCCGCAAAAGATTCAGGCCAAACTCAACATCAGCTCGCCCGGTGACATGCACGAACGGGAAGCGGACAGGGTCGCGGAACAGATCATGAGAATGCCCTCGAATTCTTTGGCGGCGAGCACTGGGGCGGTCGGCCGCACAAGCGGCGCAACCGTGCAGAGCAAGCCGGACGAGTCGCTGATTTCACTCAAGGGTCCGGCCGAAGACGACGAGATCAAGGGAAAGCTCAGCGGTCCGGCCCCCGAGATTGCTCCCAGCGTCGAACAGGATATCCGCAGGTTGAGCGGAGGCCATCCGCTTCCATTCTCCGAGCGAAGCTTCTTTGAATCGCGTTTCGGACACAGCTTCGGCGACGTGCGCGTGCACGCGGACACGCAGGGAGATTCGCTGGCGCGCGCGGTGAACGCGCGAGCTTTTACGCGCGGCAATCACATAGCATTTGCGTCCGGCCAATATTCGCCTGGCACTACGCAGGGGCGCGGGTTGATGGCGCATGAGTTGACGCACGTGGTGCAGCAGGGGTACGGCGCCCCGGTTGAGGTTCAGCGAGATCTTGCGACTCCTCCACCGTCGCCTGCGAAGCCCAAGAAGCCCGACCTCACCGACGCCGATATCAGCGCGGCAATAGATTTCAACAAAGCGCGTTACGACGATCGCAGCACCCGCGAGATTCAAGATCTGGTCGGGACCAAGCCAACCGGCACATGGGTCAAGGAGGACATCCAGGCAGTAGCACGACTGCAAGAGGAGTTCGGGCTGACAAAGAACGGCCGGGTGAATGAGGAGACATACCGATTTCTCGACAACGAAGTCAGGGCCGAAAAGCTTTCCAAGACGGAAGAAAAACACTGCCTGCTCTCGTTCAATGTTGCAGTCGATCCGGTAGTGGTAAGTCCTGTGACAGGTGGCGGCAGGTCGATCACCGCCGTGTTCAAGATGTCGGCTCAATTCTCCAACTATTGCGGGTGCTCTGACTACGAATACCGGCAGTTTATTCGAGGGCATTGGAAGCGCGAGCGCGGCGGCGTAGTGACCGATCAGGCCGTCATCTTCAGAAATGAACCGGCCGGCCAGCTGAATGAGGCCTTTGACGAAGACGGCAATACAACGACCCCAGCATTGAACTATGGCCATAGAGATCAAGCCAAGGAGAAAAGCAATCATTATCTGGACGATACGGGCAAAGAGGATCAGGCGGCGGGGTGCCGCTACGAAGGCAATGACAACCCGGGCGCACACAACGCCGTGAAATCGGGAGATGTATTCGATCTCGACGTCAACTTCAGAGGCGAGATTCAGAGAAAGGGTGTGGCTGTAGCAACAAAGACCTGGACAGCCATAAAAGGGCGGTTTCCAGTGCCGTGAACCTAGCCAGACGAGGAACTCGGCGAATTCGCGCCATCAAATCGGCGGCTCCGATAAGCGTGGCCGGTTAACCTATGAAGGAACTGCAAAGCCACAAGCTGAATCCGCTAACGAAGCCCGCTCTACCGGCAACTGCTTCGCATGGCGGTGCATTGCAGCGCAAGTGCGCGTGCGGCGCCGCCGCCGGCATAGGCGGCGGCTGCGAGGAGTGCGACGAGAAGAAGTTGTCTATCAAACGAAGAGCGTCCGGTGGCACCGACCTTTCATCGGTTCCGCCCATCGTCAACGACATCCTGGGTTCAGCCGGTCAACCACTCAGTCATTCGACACAGGATTTCATGGAATCCCGGTTCGGCCACGACTTCAGTCGCGTTCGCGTGCACACGGACTCGAAAGCGGGCGAGTCGGCTCGGGCAGTGAACGCTCTCGCATACACAGTCGGTCAACACGTGGTATTCGGCGGGGGACAGTTCGCGCCCGGCACACGCACCGGCGACCACCTGCTCGCCCATGAACTGAGCCACGTTGTGCAACAGCAAAATGGAACGGGACTGCAGCCCTACAGCATCAGCAGTCCCAACGATCCGGGCGAAAGAGAGGCCGACTCGGCCGCTGATCAGATAGCTGCAGGCGCTGTGGTGCGGCTCTCGCAAACGAGGAGGCCCCAGGCTATTCAGCGCAAGGTGCTCGACAATGTAGTGACTGACTTTCAGCCTGACCCAAAGAAGGCCAAAGCCTGCATCGTGCACATTCACGGGGAGGAGCAAAACGCTCTCGCCGTGGCCAAGGAGATGCGAAAGCGCCGCTGCGTCAATCTTGTCCACCTCGACACCAAGGTCCGCCCGATAACTTTTGAGGTTACCGTCGGCAAGGACACACACATCTGTAAAGCCGATCCAAACCGCATCTTCAGCGAGGCCGGACGTGAGACGGAAGCGATCAAGACCTGCACGCTTGCGGGCAAGGAGACTTCGCAGATCGGGGCCGTTCACGGTGAGGCCAAGAAGGAGTTGAAGACTTTCGCCGACACTGATTTCGGGACGAAGATAGGCGGGTGCCGCGGTGGCGGCGCCGCGCCGCTCGATGGGACTCTGCCTGTCGTCGCGTTGCACAACAACGAGGGCCTTTCGCCTGCATCATTCAAGAAAGTGGCCGAGCAAGGCGAGAATCTTCCACAGGACCCCGATGATGCGACGAAGAAATTACCGAATCCATCGTTCAACGATCCCAAGCACCCGAATGACTTCTTTCTCGTCACGCAGAAGGAGGAGTTTCTGAAGCTGCGCGACAAGCACAACGTCGTTCTTCAGGCCAACCCGCTGCCAAAAGGAGGGGACGACGGATCGCTGTCGGTCGCGCTCAAGGATACCCACTACGTCAATGTCGAGAAGGAAGGCCGCACCTTCGCATTGAAGTCTCGCGGGGGTTTCAAGTACGACACCATCACCTACGTCGAGAATTTCGCGCTTGCCTCTGATGCGCTCGATGCGGTTGGCGCGACCGACGGAATCTGCTCCGCGACCGACAAGGTGCTTTCAACTGACAACCCTGCCGCTGATGCGCTGGGGGACGTTGGCGCCAAGCAGCCTGCCGCGGATGCAGCAGAGAAAACTGAAGCCAAGCAGCCTGCCGCGGAGGCGGCGGAGAAGACTGAAGCCAAGCAGCCTGCGCAATCGTCAACCGACGAAAAGCCTGTCGACCGCGAGCCTGTTCCAGAGAAACCTCCGGAAGGCTGCGTGGTGTTCAAGGACCAGAACGCGCTCGATGCACGCAAAACGGAGTGGGCGAAACGCCTCGGCAAGATACCGCTGCGGGAGATCGTCAACTGGATAGTCGGCGGCCCGGACGCGCCGCCCGCCGAGGCCACCAAAGAGGTCGAGGCGCAGAAACAGTGTCTCATCACCGCCATGCGAACCGGAAGCAAGGCCAAGGGGCTGACGATCCCATCCGGAAAGATCCTCAAGTCGGAACTGCGCACGTTCGAGCAACAGAAGGGAATCTGGCAACGAAAGTTCAACTTCACCGGAGCGGAGTTTGATCGCATCTCCGCCTTTGCGAGAAAGAAGTGCGGATCGCTGATCGATGCTAAGGATGTGAAGTGGAACCCCAAGAACAAGGATCACCAGGTCTGCTGGGGAACGAGCAAACCTCCCAAGGGAACTACCGTCACGCCGCTCACGAGCGAGGAGCGCGAGAAGGAAATACTCATGGCCTCGGCTGCGCCCGGCGTGTCCCGGCATCACGCGGGCACCGATTTCGACTTCGGACGCAAAGACGAAGATCTGGAGCCGGAGGCCTGGACGGGCACGGGAGACTTCGCGGATGCCTATCGTTGGCTGGCGAAAAACGCTTCAACGTGGGGCTTCATCCAGCCGTTCGATACGAAGGGTGGTTACGGGAAGGGCTACATGGCCGAGCGCTGGCACTGGTCCTACTACCCGATCGCTCAGGCATTGGTTGAGTTCGCCAAGGCCCATCAGACCGACATCGACACCGAGCTGCAGTCTCACTGGACAGATAAAGGGAAAGTGAAGGAAGAGTTCAAATTCATCGCCGGCCACTGGCGTGACTACATCTTCAACGTTGAAACGAAAGGCCGATTCTGATCAGCGACCTGGGTGATGGAGACCGCAGAGCAAAGATGATGAAGAGCAGCGTCGCACAAACAGAATTAATGACGCACCGACCTCAGTTGAACGCGGTCGCATCTTCGATGGTTCAACGGAAGTGCGACTGTGGCGGACCGGCGGGCATCGCAGGGCAATGCGGGGAGTGCGAGGGGAAACGGCTGAGCACGAGTGCCGGCGCTTCGATGCAATCGAAGGGTCGTGGCAATGCTTTTTTAGCGGGCAGGGCATACGGTGCATCGGGCGGGTCGGGTCACGGTTTCAAGTACGTTGAGCAACACATACCCCCAGATCCGACGAAGTTGGACAAACCCGGGGAAGTGCCTGCCCAGCAGGCTGCGCCATCAGCCTGCCCCTGCAATCCTCCGATCCTGAAAGGGGAAGACTGTAAGGCGAAGGGCCACGACAAGGCAGTCATGGACGCGTTTACCAAGGCCGCCGGATGGCTTCCGACCGCCGAGAGCAAGGTGGACGACTTCGTAACCAATCAGGCGAATCGTCCGGGCTCCGCTGTTTCTAAGGGGCTGGCCGCGCATTTCAGCGTCGCCGCCGGGAGCTCCGACGAGGGAACCGTGGCGCAGCAGATCCTAAGCGTGATCAAGAACTCGGCCAAGAACATAACTCAACCGATTTGCAGTCATTGCCCTGATACATGCGCGAGTGAGGACGCAGACAGCAAGAACGTTGCCGCGATTTCTCCATTCGCCTGGCACAAAACCAACTGCTATACCTTCTGCCCGCTGTTCTTCAACCTGGACGCCACAACGCAGGCGAAAGTAGCGCTCCACGAAATGATGCATAGCTGGCAGTCGATGGGCGATGCGGCGTACGAAATGGACGGAGCGCCGAAATATCCTCCGCTAACTCCCATAGCGAAGGTAACGGCCGACTGTTATGCGGCCTTGATTAGAGATCTGGGTTAGGAAGCGCCGGACACTAACGAGGAAGTGATCGATGACTACATTCCCGGGATCGCCGAAATTGCTGAAGGGCGGCATCGTGTTGATTGACCCGGACACGGGAGCCATTCAGCGCATCATTGCTCTTCAATACAACCCTGATGCGCTAACCAGGTCTTTTCAGATAAAGGCCGTAAGCGAGGGCGGCGATATTTCGGAAGCATTGCGCCTCACCGGGCCGCCCGTCGAGACCATCAAAGTAGAGGTTGAGATCGATGCGACCGACCAGTTGGAGTTTCCGGATCAGAATGCGGCCGCGCCCCAGGTCGGCATCCATCCGCAGCTCGCGGTGCTCGAGACACTCATCTACCCGACGAGCGGCCGCCTGCAGTCGAACAATAGTCTCGCGCAAGCCGGCACGCTCGAGATCGTGCCGATGGAATCGCCGCTCACGCTGTTTATCTGGAATCGCAATCGGGTTCTTCCCGTCCGGCTCACAGATATGAGCGTGACCGAAGAAGCGTTCGATCCGGCTCTCAACCCGATTCGAGCAAAGGTCAGTCTGGGCATGCGCGTGCTCAATATCAACGACCTTGGGTTCTCGCACAGGGGAGGGAGTTTGTTCATGGCTTATCTGCAGAATAAGGAGCAACTGGCGCAGCGCAGCCAGAAGGGCACCTTGAATTCGCTCGGTCTGACGGGAATCTGACAGACACTCGAGTCGCTGGTACGTGCAGCGCTTGCAGCCCGGCTTTCTCGAAGTCCCGAGTTGGCACTGCGGGCAACTCGAAAGAGGAGAGGAGGCAGATCATGTTCGATCCAACAAGCGCATTGCAGCAGATGCTGAAACAGAACGCGCTGCGAATGACGTTGTTCCCGCCCACCAGCCGGTACAACGGCATCGCGACGGCTACGTTAGAAACCAGAGATGGGCGGACGATCGTCTACGTGCTTCGGCGATTCGTTCCGCAACCCGAGCGGTTCGACCTTTTGCAGGAGCACAGGGTGATCGACGGCGAGAGGCTCGATCAGATCTCGGCACAGTATCTGGGTGATCCCGAGCAGTTCTGGCGGATCTGCGACGCCAACGCCGCGATGGAGCCCGACGAGTTGACCGCTACTGCGGGCAAGCGTTTGCGGATCACCTTGCCGGAGGGAATTCCGGGGACGCCGAACGTTTGAGACGGGCTTCAGCGAGTGAGCAACGATGCTGAAAGGAGTAAACCTAACACTGATGATCGGGCCGGCGGTGCCGGTGCCGGTCCCTCAGCAAGTGCTGGACGCGCTGACCACCGTGCAGGTCACTTCCGCTTCCGGCGAAACGCAGAGCGGATTCGAACTGCAGTTCACGCTGAGCAATCGTTCGCCGCTACACACCGCTTTTCTGCTCGCCGGTGGCAGCATGGTCCCGTTCATGCGGGTGGTCATCATCGCTACGATCAACGGCACCCCACAGGTGTTGATGGACGGCATGATGCTCAACAACGAAGTGGCGCCGGGCCCCGACGCGGGACATTCGACGCTGACCATCAAGGGCAAGGACCTCACGTCGGTTATGGACCTGATCGACTTCAGTGGCGTGCCTTACCCGGCGATGCCATTCGCCGCGCGGGTCCTGCTTATTCTCGCGAAGTACGCGATGCTGGGAATTGTACCGATTGTGATACCTCCGATCGTCGAGGACTTGCCGATCCCGATCGATCGCATCCCGCGCCATCAAGGCAAAGACCTTGGCTATCTGCGGCTGCTGGCGCGCAGAGCGGGTTACGTCTTCTACATCGACCCGGGACCGCTGCCGGGTATGAACACGGCTTACTGGGGACCCGAGATCAAGGTGGGCGTGCCGCAGCCCGCCCTGAACGTAAACATGGACGCGCACACGAATGTCGAACAGTTGCAGTTTCGCTTCGACAAAGAGACCAAGGTGTTGCCCATCGTGATTATTCAGGAGCAAATGAGTAAGGCGATTATTCCGATTCCCATTCCTGACATCACGCCGCTCAACCCGCCGCTTGGGTTGATTCCGCCGATCCCGCCAAAGATTGAGTTCATAAAGGCGGCGCCGAGCAATGCGTTGGAGGCGGTGATGCTGGGTCTGGCGGAGGCGGCTCGCACGGCCGATTGTGTGACGGGGACCGGGAGCCTCGACGTAGTGCGCTACGGCCGGGCGCTGAAGTCCCGGCAACTGGTAGGCGTGCGAGGCGCGGGGCTGGCATTCGACGGCTTGTACTTCGTGAGTAGTGTTACGCACACGATCAAGCGCGGCTCATACAAACAGAGTTTCGAACTAAAGCGGAACGGTTTGGTATCAACCGTTCCCAGTGTACCGGCATGAGCACTTCACAAAAATACTACGGCAAATATCGCGGGACGGTGATCAACAATCTCGATCCCGAACTACTCGGACGAATAATGGCGATCGTGCCCGCGGTGACGGCAGTCCCGACAAGCTGGGCGATGCCTTGCGTCCCCATCGCCGGCAAGCAGGAGGGCATTTTCGTGGTGCCGCAGATCGGGTCCGCGGTCTGGATCGAATTCGAAGAGGGCGATCCGGACAAGCCGGTCTGGGTCGGCGGCTTCTGGGGTCTGGCGGCGGAAGTGCCGGTCTTCGCGAACGCCCCGCCGCCCATCCCGCCCGGCCAGAACATAGTCGTGCAAACAACGCTTCAGAACACGCTTCTGATCAGCGACTCGGCGCCAACGCCGATTAGCGGCGGCATCGTTCTGAAGAGCACCACTGGGGCAATGATCGTGGTCAACGACAGCGGCATCTACATTCAAAACGGAAAAGGCGCGTCGATCATGATGGTCGGACCGACGGTGACCATTAATAACGGCGCGCTGGTGGTGATCTGAAATCAGGAGGGGTACGAATGCCGGGATTTCTACTGCACGTCGGGGCTCAAGTGCTCTGCTCTCATGCGGGGCAGGCGCAGCCGACTGTACCCAACCCTCGCGTGCTGGTCAGCGGACAGCCGACGGTTGCGATATCGAGCCCTTACGTCATCGCGGGTTGCGCGCTTCCGCCGCCGCCGGCGGCCAACGGCCCGTGCGTCACCGCGCAATTCATCACCTCGGCGACCAGGATCTTGTCTAACGGCCAGCCGCTTCTGCTGCTGGATAGTCAGGCGATCTGTGTGCCCACAGGCACGCCGCTGCTTATCGTCATGACCCAAACGCGGGCGACCGGGATGTGAAGTGAAATGAATATCGACTACCCATTCAGCATTGACGCGCGGGGCCGGACCGCTGAGACGGACGACGACGGTCATATTCGCGACTTGATCGAGCAGGTGTTGTTTACGTCACCCGGCGAGCGAGTCAACCGCCCGACCTTTGGCAGTGGCGTTATGCAACTGGTCTTTGCGCCAAACAGCGATGCGCTTGCCGCGGCAACTCAGCTTTCGGTTCAGGGTTCGCTGCAGCAGTGGCTCGGCCATTTGATTCAGATCGAAGACGTGACTGTTACAAGCGAGGACTCTGCGTTACGAGTTCA
The DNA here is from genome assembly GCA_041483295.1 of Blastocatellia bacterium. GTDB lineage: Bacteria > Acidobacteriota > Blastocatellia > UBA7656 > UBA7656 > DASYSA01. The sequence continues at coordinate 19,398 of JBGPFL010000002.1, forward strand.
GGTGCAATACGTCACCCGTCGCAGTCAGGAGCGGCGCGTGACTCAATTCACTCGAGTAGTCTGATGAGCACTCAATACCGTTGCAGGAACGAACAACGCCGCCGATTGGTCGGCGCGACCGAGGATGCCGAGGGCAATCCGATCCAGCCCAAACTCAACGGCATCGACTATCTCGAAGTCGCCTCGGCTGATCAGAAGACTCTAAAGGTCTTCTTCCTTCACAACCTGCCCGGACAGGTTGATCCGGTTCCACCGGCGGGGCCTGCTCTCACAAAGGCGAGTGTCGCCATCGAAGGCGGCGTGCGCGTGCGCGGCATAAAGGTCAACTCGGTTTCAGCATCGAAGAACGTGCTGACCGTCAACGTGAGCGAGCGAGGCGACTTTTCAACCTACACGCTGCGCATAGTCACCTCGCCAACCAGCTCGGATCCGCCGGCGGGATTTGACCCTCAACTGTCGGCGGTGCCTTTCTCCTTCAAAGTCGAGTGCCCGAGCGATTTTGATTGCGAACAGCCAACGGTTTGCCCCCCCGAAAGGCTGGTCGAGCCGGAGATCAACTACCTTGCGAAAGACTACTCGAGCTTCCGCCGGCTGATATTCGACCGGCTGAGCACGCTGATGCCGGACTGGACCGAACGCAGTCCGGCAGACGCGCAGGTGGCGTTGGTAGAGATGTTGGCCTACGTCGGGGATAACCTGAGCTACTTCCAGGACGCAGTGGCCACTGAGGCATACCTCGGGACCGCGCGGCGCCGAGTATCCGTGCGCCGGCACGCGCGGCTGCTCGATTACTTCGTCCACGACGGAACGAACGCGCGAACCTGGGTGAGCTTCGAGATCGCGGCAGGTAGCAATGCCGACGGTAAGACGCTGCCCGCCGGGACGCAGGTGCTAACGCGCGGATCAACGCCGGAAGTCGCGGTTGCCGGCGTCGATGTGGAAAAAGCGCTCGCCGAACAGCCGGTCGTGTTCGAAACGATGCACGACATCAGGATGAACAGCGCCCACAACGAAATCTCATTTTACACATGGAGTGATCGCGAGTGTTGCCTTCCGAAAGGCGGCACTCGAGCGACGCTCGTCGACAACGGCCTCAGCTTGAAAGCCGGCGACGTGTTGATCCTGGAAGAAGTGCTCAGCCCGACCACCGGCGCTCGAGCCGACGCGGATCCCTTGCATCGTCACGCCATTCGATTGAAGAGCGTCGCAAAGAGATCGGATCCGCTTGATGGAACCGCCGTGGTGGAGATCGAATGGCTACTGCAGGATGCGCTGCCGTTCCCGCTTTGCCTGACAGCCCGCGTAGTCGGCGACGCCGGCGCGCCGGTTGTCAAAGAGATCAGCGTTGCTCGCGGGAACGTAGTGATGGCCGACCATGGACAAACGCTGACCGGCGAACAACTCGTGCCGCCGATAGCGCCCGACAGCGGTAACTACCGTCCGCAGCTTCGACTGACCAACGTCACTTTCCGAGGTCCCTACGACGATCAGCAGGCGCGGCTCGGGCCAGCGTCTACCGCGCTCGATCAGGACGTCCGCCAGGCTCTGCCAAAGGTGATCCTGGACGATGGCAGCGCTAGTTGGACGGCCCGCCACGACTTGCTCAACAGCGATCGGTTCGCTCCGGACTTCGTCGTCGAGATAGAACGCGATGGCAGCGCGCACTTGAGATTCGGCGACGGCGAGACCGCAGGCAAGAAACCCGATGGCGGGGCGGAGTTCAGTGCGAGTTATCGAGTCGGAAACGGACGTGCTGGAAACGTCGGGGCCGAAGCGCTCACCCGCATTGTTTCGGACCTCTCCGGCTTCGTGCGCATACGCAATCTGCTCCCGGCGCGCGGCGGCGCCGACCCTGAAACGATGGAGGAGGTTCGTCAGTTCGCGCCTCAGGCGTTCCGAACTCAGCAGCGCGCGGTGACCGAAGCCGACTGGGCTGAGGTGGCCGAGCGTCACGCAGAAGTGCAGAAGGCGGCGGCTACGTTTAGATGGACCGGAAGCTGGTACACCGTTTTCATCACCATCGACCGAAAGGGCGGACTTGCGGTGAAGAGCGACGAGCAGTTCAGACGAGAGATGGAGGCCTACCTGGGCCAGTTTCGCATTGCTGGGTACGACATCGAGATCAACGATCCGGTCCTCGTGCCGCTCGACATCCTGCTGATGGTCTGCGTCAAGGCCGGCTACTTTCGCAGCGACGTCAAGCAGACATTGTTGAACGTGTTCAGCCGGTACGACCTGGCGGGCGGCGACCGGGGCTTTTTCCATCCGGACAACTTCACGTTCGGCCAGCCGGTGTATTTAAGCCGAATCTATCAAACCGCCATGGAGGTCGCCGGAGTCGCCTCTGTTGAAGCGAAGCAGTTTCAACGCTGGGGCAAGCTGGCCAACAAGGAACTCGAGACCGGCGAGCTGGCGCCCGCGTCACTCGAAATCATCCAGCTCGACAACGACCCCAATTTTCCGGAGAACGGCCGCATCGCTTTCGATATGAACGGTGGCTTATGAGTAACGCCGATCAACAACTAGATGAGTGCGGATGCTGCGAGGGCGTCAAGCGTTTGACGCCGGCATCGGTAGAGAACCTCCCGGGGCTGACGGCGTTGGCGTATCGAGTCGGCACGCACGGCAGCTTCAAGTCGACGATGCAGGCCGCACTGTCTGGCCAGGCGCCGCTTCGCCAGCTGACCACCCGTGACGATGATGACCCGGCCATCGCGCTTCTCGACGGCTGGGCCACGGTGCTCGATGTATTGAGCTTCTATCAAGAGCGCGTCGCCAACGAAGGTTACCTGCGAACCGCAACCGAAAGAAGATCGATTCTCGAGATGGCGCGCAGCATCGGCTATGAGCTGCGGCCGGGCGTAGCAGCGGGAACGTTTCTCGCCTTCACGCTCGAAACTGCGGCCGGCGCGCCGCTCTCGGCCAAAGTTCCGATCGGCACCAAGGCCCAGAGTACTCCGGCACAAGATGAAGCCCCGCAGGCGTTCGAGACAACGGAAGAGATACAGGCGCTGGGAGCCTGGAACCAACTGAAGCCGCGCCAAACCGAACCTGCGCCGCCAAAGCTCGGATGGAAGACGCTCTACTTAAAGGGCACGTCGACGAATCTGAAGCCGGGCGATGCGTTGCTCGTGATCGGCGATGAGCGGCTGAAGGATCCCGGCAACGAAAACTGGGACTTCCGCCGCGTGGTCATCGTCACGCCGGTGACCTCGGCTTCGACCGCGGATCCCAACGCGAGCTACACGATCGTCACTTTGAATGAAGGTCTTGGATCATTCAGACCCCTGGTCGAACCCACTAAGAAGAATCCGAAAGTCTACGCTCTTCGCCAGCGGGCGTCGTTGTTCGGCTACAACGCGCCCGATTGGCGCGCGATGCCCGAAAGCTTGAAGGCGGGGTATCTCGGACTGGATCCCGCGCCGGCCGGGCTTCACGATAGGGTCAAAGAACACACTGAATGGCCGGACTACAACATCGCCGGAATCTCCGACCCGCCGCCGCGAGCGGCGAAGGGCAGCGGCCTGTACGGCGAGTACTTCGACGCGCTCGCCTTCGAGCAACGAAAGGCTACGCGCACCGACCCGACCATCAATTTCAACTGGGGCGCAGGCTCGCCGCACTCTGGAATCAGCGCCGACACCTTCTCGATTCGGTGGACGGGATGGGTCCAGGCGAAAGCTTCGGCTTCCTACAACTTCCACTTGTTGGCCGACGACGGCGTTCGCCTGTGGCTCGACGGCAAGCTGATCATCGACGAGTGGCGAGACCAGGGCGCAACAGAATTCACGAGTGCGCCGGTGCGCTTGTTGGCCGGTGAAAAGTACGACGTCAAACTCGAGTATTACGAACGAACCGGCGGGGCCGTTGTCGAACTGTCCTGGTCGGCTCCAGGCTTGCCGAAGGAGATTATTCCGGCGAGCCAGCTCTATCCGCGCGACATTCACGACGTTCACCTGGATGCGATTTATGCTCAGATAGTCGCAGGAAGCTGGGCAGTGCTGGCTATCCCCGAGTACGACGAGGTGTATCGGGTGAAAGCGGTGGCCGAGGACTCGCGCTCAAATTTCGGCATGAGCGCGAAAACATCTCGACTCACGCTCCATGGCGAGCACCTTCGCGACCTATTCAACGAGAGGATTCGCGACACCGTGATCTTCGCGCAGAGCGAAGAGATCGAATTCGCTGAGCGCCCCATTGCCGAACCAGTCTCCGGGATCGAGACTGAGCTGAGCAAAGAGGTCGAGGGCCTGTTTGCAGGCCAGCTTGTTGCGATCTCCGGTGCGGATAGCAACACCGGCGAGCCGATTGCCGAGATTGCTGTGCTCGATCGAATAGAGTCCACCAACGGTGTTGTGAAGCTCGTTTTCACTGCCAGGCTTGAAAATAGCTACCGGCGCGACAGCGTCGTGATCAACGCAAACGTCGCACGCGCTACTCACGGCGATACTAAAGAAGAGGTGCTCGGCAGCGGCGACGGGTCGCGTCCGTTTCAGAAATTCGTGTTGAAACAGAACCCGCTCACGTTCGTCTCGGCGGCCACAGCCAGCGGCGCCGAGACGACGCTCGCGGTCCGCGTAAACGACGTGCTCTGGAAGGAAGTGCCAGACTTCTATCAGCTCGCCTCAACGGAAAGAGCGTACACCACCCGAATCGCCGACGATGGGAAAGTCACCGTTCAGTTTGGCGACGGCACAACGGGAGCGCGTGTGCCAACGGGCGCGGAAAACATATCGGCGAAATACCGAGTCGGCATCGGATTGGGCGGGATGCTCGACGCGGGACAGATCAATCTTCTGTTGAGCCGTCCGCTCGGCGTGAACGGCGTGATGAATCCGCTCGCTCCGACAGGCGCGGAGGATCCGGAAAAACTCGAGCAGGCACGGCACAACGCGCCGCTCACCGTTTTGACGCTCGACCGCATCGTCTCGCTGCAGGACTTCGAAGACTTTACTCTTGCCTTCGCCGGAATCGGCAAGGCGCAGGCAACCTGGTTGTGGGACGGCGAGAAGCGTTTGATTCACCTCACCGTCGCAGGCGTGGACGGCGGAGATGTTCCGCCGACTTCCGATCTCTATAACAACCTCGTCGCCGCGATCGACGCGGCGCGGCACGTGGATCAACGCGTGAAGATCGATACATACAAGGGTCTCTTGTTCGACATCGAAGCCAAGCTGTTGATCGACCCCGACTATCTGGTTGTCGAGGTACAGGCCGCGGTCGAGACGTCGCTGATCGAAGCCTTCGCCTTCGCCAGCCGCTCGTTTGGTCAGGCGGTCACGGCCAGCGAAGTGATTGCGATTACTCAAGGCGTTGCCGGCGTCGTCGCGGTGGATCTGGACAAGCTTTACTTCGACGGCGCGACTGCCGGCTTGCACCAGCGGCTGCCCGCAAACATAGCGCACTGGGAAGTGAATAAGATCAAGCCGGCCGAGCTACTCACCCTCAACGCCGATGGAATCAAGCTGACGGAGATTGCGCAATGAGCCTCAGCACCGAACAGCTTTACGAGTTGCTGCCGGCGATCTATCGCGTCCGCGATACGGAACTCGGTGAACCGCTCAAGGCGCTGGTTGCCGTCGTCGCCGAACAGGCAGCCGTGATGGAGGCGGACATCGCACGCCTCTACGAGAACTGGTTCATCGAGACTTGCGATGAATGGGTGGTTCCCTACATCGGCGACCTGCTCGTGGTGCGCGGCCTTCACTCACTCGGCGCGGGCGCGCCGTTCAGCCAGCGAGCGCTCGTCGCTAACACGTTGAGCTATCGGCGGCGTAAAGGCACGGCGACGATGCTCGAGCAGTTGGCGCACGACACAACCGGTTGGGATGCCCGCGCGGTCGAGTTCTTCGAATTACTGGAGACGACGCAGCACTACAACCACGTCAGGCTCGACAACGTTCGCACGCCCGACCTGCGCCGGACGAACGAGCTTGAGCTGCTGGACAGCGCTTTTGATACCTCGGCGCACACGGCTGATGTTCGGCGAATAGCGATAGGGCGCGGGTGGTACAACATTCCAAATGTCGGTCTGTTCATCTGGAGGCTGCAGAGTTATTTCATTCCGCGCTCGTCGGCCAGAGCCGTCGCAACGGCGGCTGACGGCCGATACACCTTCAGCCCGCTCGGACTAGATGCGCCGCTGTTCAACCGGCCACAGACTGAAACAGAAATCACCCACCTTGCCGAGGAGACCAATGTGCCCGGACCTCTTCGCCGCCGCCCTCTTTACGACGAGCTTGAAACTCTGCGGCAGGAGTTGGTCGATGGCGGCGCGCCGAAGCCGGTTTACTTCGGCTTACAACCCGTACTTCAGGTGTTTGTGCAGAGCAATCCGGGCGACCCGTTCGTCGAGGCGGCGCCGGAAGAGATCCTCATCTGTAATCTGACTGAACCGCCTGTGGCAGTGCCCGAGGTCTGGCTGCGGCCCCCAACGAGTAAGCTCTATCAACCGGCGGCGGGCGGGCCCAAGCAACCGCGTTCGATCAAGGTGGCGGTCGATCCCGTGCGCGGCCGCCTCTCGTTTCCCACAGGTGTAGTGCCCAATGCCGTGAACGTTAGCTACGCGTATGGTTTCAGCGGTGATGTCGGCGGCGGGCCCTACGATCGACGCGCGTCGGTCGAGGCGGCGCTCGCCCGCAAAGTGACGTGGCAGGTGGGTGTGAGCAAAGAAGTCGCGCCCTCGCCTGGAGTAATTTTCGCAACAATCGCGGAAGCCGTGACCGAGTGGAATCTTCAACCAGCCGGGTCGGCGGGTGTGATCGCGATTATGGACAGCGCAACCTACGAAGAGGATCTCACCGGCGTGAATCGAATCAAGATCCCAGAAGGCAGCCAGTTACTGATCGTGGCTGCGGACTGGCCGGAGGTTCCGGCGCCAGGTGGAGCGCCCGGGCAGAAGCAGCGTCTCGCCGGAGAGCTTGGGCCGGACGACCGCCGTCCTCACCTGCTCGGCGACATCGCGGCAACCGGCACCGCACCCGGCGACAGCGAAACGCCCGGTCAACTGGCGTTCAACGGCCTGTTGGTCGAAGGCTCATTGACAGTCCAGGGAGCGCTCAGCGGAAACCTCGGGGCGTTGAATGTCTCGCATTGCACGCTGGTTCCCGCCAAGGGTGGGCTGACAGTCACGTCGAAGAATGACCAGTTGAAGGTAACGATGACAAGAAGCATTTGTGGGCCGATCCGCCTTCCCAAGTCGGTGCCGCTTCTGCGAGTCGAAGAAAGCATAGTCGATAATGCAGGCGCCGACGCGATTGCCGCGACCGGAACTGCGGTTGAAGTTGAGAAGTCCACGGTGTTCGGCGCCACGTCGCCGCTGCGACTTGAAGCGGGCAACTCAATCTTCACGGATGTGCTTAAAGTCACCAGGCGCCAGGTCGGCTGCGTTCGGTTTTCGTATGTGCCGGACGGTTCGAAGACGCCGCGCCGCTTCCGTTGTCAGCCGGACCTGGCGCTGGAGAACGTTAAGCCCGCGGACCGGAACGCAGTGATCGTCCGGCTGGTGCCGTCGTTCACTTCGGAAGACTACGGTGACTACGGCTACGGCCAGCTCAGCCTTGCGTGTGCCGAGGAGTTGCGCACCGGCGCTGAAGACGGATCGGAGATGGGCGTCTTCAGCTTCCTCAGACAGCCGCAACGTGTGGCCAATCTTCAAACCGGGCTCGATGAGTACCTGAGGTTCGGGCTGGAAGCCGGAATAGTCTTTGTCACTTAGACTCGGCGCCACACATCTTTCATACGAGAGGAATCGACAATGAAAGCCGATACGACACGATCCACCTTCAAATCAGCTAAGCATTACAACGGCGTGCGGATGCAACAGGGCCGGGTTCAGCTCGATGCCGATTGGAACGAGCAGGTCGACATAACGGGACACCGTGTTGAGACAGAGACCGTAGACGTAGTCGGGCGTTGCGGCGCCCCTATTCACGACTCGGGCTTTCACGTCGTCGGCAGCGCCAACGACCTGACGGGCGAAGAGAAGGCGCTAGTCGAGAATAAGAATCCGCCCGCATTGCAACCTGGCGACTTGCTGATTTCCGGAGGCCGCTATTACGTAGACGGTATACTGTGCGAGAACGAGCAGATCACAGCCTACACCGGGCAACCCGATCTGCCCGACCTTCAAGCGGTCACACAAGCCGGGACATACCTGGCTTACGTGGATGTCTGGTCGCGCCATGTCACTGCGCTCGAGGACCCCGCGATTCGAGAAGTCGCGCTGGGCGGCCCTGACACCGCGACCCGGTCCAGGAATGTATGGCAGGTGAAGCTCTCTCGTGTCGGCGACGTAAATCTCGCGGCGACTTGCTCGAGCGTTTTCACCTCGTGGAACACTGAGATCGCAGCCGGCACCGGAAAGCTCGCTGCACGCGCGGCCGTCAGCGCCCCGTCAAATAATCCATGCATCGTGGCGCCCGGCGCGGGTTACCGGAGACTCGAGAATCAGCACTACCGCGTTGAAGTTCACGACGCCGGAGCACTGAACGGCGCGACGTTCAAGTGGTCGCGGGACAACGGCTCGATCGTGACCAAATGGGAATCGCAGGACGTCGACAAGCTTACGGTCAGCAGTATCGGCCGCGACAGGGTGCTCAGCTTCGGCAGCGGCCAGTGGGTCGAGTTGCTCGACGACACCTGTGAGTTGCTCGCCAGGCCGGGCACTCTCGTTCAACTCGTGAAGGCGGAGGGGAACGTTCTCACGATCAATCCGGCAACCGCGACGGGCCCGGTTGATATCGCCAGCTTCCCAAGGAACCCGAAGGTCAGGCGATGGGACATGACCGCTCTGCTCAAGCCGACGAACATGAACTGGCTCGATCTTGAAGACGGCGTTCAGGTTCACTTCATTGCGGGCACGTACAAGACGGGCGACTACTGGCTTATCCCGGCTCGCACGGCTACCGCTGACGTGGAGTGGCCGATTGACCCCGCCACCAGTCAGCCGGCTACGCAACTGCCCTTCGGTATCCAACATCACTATTGCCGGCTCGCCGTGTTGAAGTTCGACTCGACGAAGAAGTGGACCGCAACGGATTGCCGGGACATCTTCCCGCCCCTGACCGAGCTGACAAGCTTCTTCTACGTCGGAGGCGATGGCCAGGAAGCGATGCCGGACCTGACGCAACCGAACGTGCTGACGCCGCTCGCTCAGCCGCTCGAGGCCGGCGTAGCCAACGGTCAATGGCCGGTGGCAGGCGCGACGGTCCGCTTCACCGTCACCAAGGGGAATGGTCAATTGCAAGGCGGTGTTTCAACGGTGAAGGTCGCGACTGGAGTCGGCGGCATCGCCAGTTGTATCTGGAGTCTTGGTTCGTCACCCAACAGCCAGCAGGTCGAAGCCGTCCTGCTGAATGACGACGGCAATCCCGTGAACATCCCGATTCATTTCACAGCCAACCTCAGCGTCGCGGATCAGGTGGCTTACAATCCTGGACAGTGTGACTCGCTAAGCGGCAAGAAGACGGTCCAGGCAGCCTTAGACGAGCTATCATCGCTGGCCAGTCTGTTTCCCGTGAGTGGCGATAATCAATCCGGCGGGGCAGGGCAGGTGCTCCTCGACCCGCTCGTCGTGGTCGCATCCAGCCAATGCGGTCCGGCCGATGGAATGACAGTGGTATTCACGGTGAAGCCCGGCAATGGCACCGTGAAGCTTCAGCCGGCCGGTCCGGCCGCCACGTCAGTCAGCGTGCTGACGGGACCGCAGGGAGCCGCGTCGTGTATCTGGACGCTGGGACCTTCGCCGGGGACTCAGGTAGTCGAGGCGGTGCTACAACCGAATGCGAGCCACGCCACCGTGCCGCCTACCGTAGTGCGATTCACCGCGCAGGTTGCCGGATTGCGACAGGAACCCGGCTTCCACGTAACCGGTATCTTTATCGATCCGACTGCCTCCCCCGCTTCGCCGGGGCCTTTGCAAAACGACATGAACTTGCCGGTGCCCCTGTTCCGGAATGGCCTACAGATCGAGTGCGATGCCGGCGTGGATAAAAGAAGCATCGCGAACAAGCCGGTATGTTTCGTGACCCTGGAGGTTCCCTTTTTCGATCCGCCGCAACAGGTTTCGATAATGGTCGGCTTTCACCCGTTGATCCTTGACGGAACCCTCACATTCGGCGCGACAATTGGCCCGGGTGGTACAGTGGCCCCTGACAGCGACCCACGAAAGATCCTCTGGACTCCGACTCGGCAGACCTCCGACTTTATCGAGAGATTGCTCGACTCCTTGAAGGGAACCAACATACGACGTCTGCTGGCGAGGCTCACGTTGAAAGGTAATTTCATCTGGGCGGAAGCCAACCCCAGTCTCTTTCTGGACGGTGAAGTATTTGGCACGCCACCCGCGAGCCGTTTGCAACGGCCAAGCGGGGATGGCATACGAGGCGGTAACCTCGAGATGTGGTTCTGGCTTGTGTCGTCATCTACAGCAGGCGGTCCAAACCCCTGACAATTCGAGTCGTCCTTTTGCGAGAGAAGAAGCTGGGTTTCGCCACAAAGACTCGAAGACACTGAGCCGCACGAGGTCAATGAACGCACCAGCTTTAAGTCCCTCCTGGCCTTTGTGGCAAGGTCGTCAAAAGACTCAGGCTCTTCTTGCTTCTAACCTGATAGGGCCGGTGTTTCGACTACCCCTAACCCCCGGCCGTGCAGGTTTATCAACTGATAAAGATTATCTATTTGCCCGCCTATTTGAACTGAAGTATGGTAACGACTAGCAAGTAACTGGTATTCACATTTTTTGCTGGAACAATCAGGAATAGACATGGCTTCTCACGTTAACATCTTCGACACTACTCTCCGCGATGGCGAACAGTCGCCTGGCTGCAGCATGAACGTCGAAGAGAAGCTGCGGCTTGCTTCTCAACTCGATGCTCTGGGCGTCGACGTTCTTGAAGCTGGGTTTCCCATCGCTTCTGATGATGACTTCACGGCGGTTCGCGAGGTTGCAAGAACCTGTCGCCGCCCGATCATTGCGGCTCTTGCACGCGCGCTCCGCGAAGACATAGAACGCGCCTGGGACGCGCTGCGCGAAGCCGAACGGCCTCGCATCCACACTTTCCTGGCGACCTCGGATATCCACCTGCGATCGAAACTCAAGATCACTCGCGAGCAGGCGCTCGAACAGATCGATCGAGCAGTAAGCCTCGCGCGCAGCTTCACACCCGACGTGGAGTTTTCGCCCGAAGACGCTACTCGA
>JBGPFL010000003.1:0-20195 GCA_041483295.1 Blastocatellia bacterium
AACGATGAGAGCATCGCGATACAGTTCGTGGATGCGTCTGAAAACGTTATCGGCTCATTGGAGTTACCTCCAGGTCAGACGGTAGACATACAGGAAGGAGCGGTGAGCGGGCTCATCATAGCCAATCTTGGCCCCGCCCCGCTCACATTCACGCTGGCCGGAGTGACGAAGACACTGAATCCTGGCGAGACCTATCCCGACAATCAGCCCCCGGTGGCGAAAGCTCGTAACGTGACCGTCTCGGCCGGGGCGAACTGCACGGCGAACGCTTCGGTCGATGATGGCTGGTTCGACTCACAGGATGGCAGTCAGGTCACACTCAGCCAATCACCGGCGGGTCCTTACCCGCTGGGAACTACCCCAGTTATTCTGACGGTGACCGACAGCACTGGAGCGTCGAGCCAGGCAACGGCTACCGTGACCGTGGTTGACACTACGCCGCCGACGATCGCCGCCCCGCAAGCCGTCACTGCCAACACCGGCGGCGCCGGCTCAACCGCAACCGGCGCCGTTATCAGCGATGCGGCCCTTGGGGCGGCTATCGCGAATGACTCCTGCTCTTCAGTTCAGATCAGCCGCACCGGCGTGCCCAGTGGCAACTTCTTCCCGGTCGGAGTCACGACCCTCACCTACCGGGCTGCGGACGCCAGCGGCAACACCGCCAGCGCCACCCAGAACGTCACCGTCATTGACAATACGCCGCCAATCGTGACCGTCCCCGCCGACATTACGTCCGACGCCACCGCGCCGGCGGGGACGACCGTCAACTACGCCGTGACGGCTAGAGACAACATCGGCGTGACCTCACTCAGCTGTACCCCGCCCGCCGGCGCCATCTTCCCAATCGGCACGACGACTGTGCTGTGCAGCGCCAGCGACGCGGCCGGCAACGGCGCGACCGGCCGCTTCCGGGTGACGGTGCGGGGCGCGCCGGACCAGATCGTGGATCTGATTCAACTGGCGAGCGGACAGGCGCTTCCGCCGGCGCTCAGGGCGCAGTTGCTGGCTGCGCTGCAAGCGGCCCTGAACGACCCGCGCAACAAGCCCGTGGCGTGCGGCGCCCTGAGCGGCTTCATCGTGCTGGTGCAGGCTCAATCGGGGAAGGCGATCCCTGTCGCCAAAGCTAATCAGATGATCGCGGACGCCAGACGCATCAAGGCCGTGCTGGGCTGCCCGTGATGAGAGCGGGCGCCTGGAAAGAAGTGCACGGCACCGCCTGCGACTGGCTGTTGGTGGCTGGGGTGCGAAACGCAGTTCAAGCGTAATCGGGGTCAGGGGGTCGGTGCTCTATGACCGCTCATCTCTTCTGATCCGTGCGTAGTTGGGGATTGAATGAAAAGAAAGAGAACAGAGGTCACGATAGAGACGGATGAAATATGGATTATCAGGCTGCCGGGCAGTGGCTTGGTGGCCTGGTGCCCCGCGTGCTGCCAACAGGCAACCATGATCACGCCTGACGAGGCAGCCCTGCTGATAGAACTGGACGTGCGCGACATTTATCGACACGTCGAAACCGGTTTGATTCACCACTCGGCGATGCCAGGAGGCTTCCTGCTCGTTTGCGCCAATTCCATTATGAGACTGAGTACAGATGCAGCCGATGGCACATGAGGTATTCAGGAGGATGAAGAGATGAAGAGGAATTCCATTGCGCTTACTTTGTTGCTGGGACTTGGTCTGGGGCTCACTACCCTCGCTGATTTAGAGGGACGGCCTTACGCGGCTGCCGCGAATTCACATCCGCGGCCTCAGGCCGGACCGACTCTGTCCATCAGCGATGCCTCAGTAGTGGAAGGCAACCTCGGCTCGACCGTTATGACCTTCACCGTAACCTTAGTTTCGGCCGGCGCTCACCCCACCGTTGGCTTCCGTTGGGAGACCGCCGATGGTCCGCCGCCCAACGGAGCAACCGCTTTGTTCGACTACTCTTTCGATTCGGATTTTTTCACGTTTCAGGCCGGCACGGGCAATGCCACTCGGGAGATCCCGATCGTGATTCATGGCGACACCACCGTTGAGCCTAACGAGACCTTCTTCGTAAACATCGTGGCCGTCGATGGCGCAACGGTCACCGACGGGCAGGGTGTGGGCACGATCCTCGACGATGATGGACTTCCTCCCCTGCCGGCCGTCTCCATTAATGACGTATCAGTAACCGAGGGCAACACCGGAACAACCAACGCGGTCTTTACCGTGAGCATATCCGCGGCGAGCGGCTCTGCCGTTACAGTCGACTATGCAACCGAGAGCGGCACCGCTCAAAGCGCAGGAATCGATTTTGGAAGCGCATCCGGGACACTTACCTTCGCTGCCGGCGACACCTCTCCGAAGACCATCGTTGTTTCGGTCATAGCCGATACAGTAAACGAGCCCGACGAGAACTTCTTCGTCAACCTGAGCCGTCCGGTCGGTGCGGTCATTGCCGATGGGCAAGGCATCTGCACGATCATCAACGACGACTGTAGCTTTTCCATACTCCCGATGAGCCAGACTTTTGGGTCCAGTGGAGGCGCCGACAGTGTAAGCGTCACAACTCAAGCGGGGTGCGGCTGGACCGCCGTGAGCAACGCCGGTTTCATAACGATTACGTCAGGCGCAAACGGCAGCGGGAACGGTACGGTCAACTATTCTGTCGCGCCGAATGCGGCACAATCTCGCACGGGGACGATCAGCGTCGCGGGGTTAACTTTCACGGTAGTTCAGACGAAGGAGGGTTGTGTTTTCTCTCTTTCGCCGATATCTCAGACGTTCAACGCTACAGGCGGAGACGGCAGTGTGACCGTCGGCGCATCGGATGGATGTCCCTGGAGTGCAAGCAGCGATGTGCCATGGATAAGTGTCAATTCGGTTGCGTTCCGCATTGACGGTGGGACGGTTCGCTACAACGTTGCCAACTCGACGGCGACCGACCGCACAGGGACTATCCGCATAGCCGGACAGATCTTTACAGTCCGGCAGTTCGCGACAGGCCGTTGCCGCACCAGGATCGATCCCTTGCGGCGCAACTTCGGCGCAACAGGCGGAGGCGGAGAGATAAGGGTCTTGCAGGATGATCCCTCTGCTCCGATTGGCAATAGTTGTAACTGCGTGAGGGTGCGGACGAATGTCGCCTGGATTGCAATTGGCCGACGGCCATTCGGATGCGACAGCTCGATGAGCTATGAGGTGGCCCCAAATGATAGTTCCGGCGCGCGCACAGGGATTATTGAATTCGGTACAGTTGGAGCGGTGCCTGAGGGCGGATCTGTACCTGAGTTCATCGTGGAGCAGACTTTCGTCCTCTCACAACGCGGTACCGAGAATGTGCGTCCCTGTGTAGAGTCCCTCTCGCCCACGTACAGGGTAGTATCCGGCGGAGGTGGCATCGATGGATATAAGGTCAATGTTACGGCGCCAGCTGATTGCATTTGGGAGCCATTTTCGGCCAAGCCTTGGATCCATATAGTCAAGGTGAATTCCGACTTAAGCTCCGAAGAAACTTCCGGCAGGGGCAACGGGAGCTTCAACTACGCGATATTCGGATCGGCATTCGGGGATGTTCCTTCCGGCCACCCCGTGGGGGTGATAGCCGTCGGCGGGAAGGAACACACCGTTTACCTTGAGGACTGGGTATCCAACTGTCTCATCAAGTTGTTCTGCAAATACCTCCCATCCTCGTGCCCAGACGGGACTTTGAGTGAGGCGCGCGATTTCCGTGATCAAGTGCTGGCCAAAACTCCGCGCGGCCAACGCTACACACAGCTCTACTACAAGTTCTCAACCGAGGCTGCCGGCCTCGTGATGCTTAACCCGATGCTAGTCCTGCGCTCGCGAGAGATGATGGAGCGATACATGCCCATCATCAAATCGATGGCAAGTGGTGACCAGGTCACTCTCACGATGAGCGACCTGGACGACATCGAGAGCTTCCTGAATTCCTTCGCGCAGAAGGGCACGCCCGAACTGCGTGAGAGTCTCAAGGGTCTGTGTGAAGACCTTCGCGACCCGCAGGTACACGCGGAGTTCAATATCACAATCACAGATGACCCGAAGCATGAATCGCCACCGCGGGACGAAGTTCAAACCGTGAAACAGACCGGGATGATGTTAGCGCCAATCGGACTGCTCCTGTTTTGCAGTTACGCCGCAAGACGTCGTCGCAATAACCAAAGGCGTCGCCGAAGCGCTGATCAGTGCTCAAAGAGGTTGGCCCGGGCTTTTCTAATTGGTGCTCATTGGCGGCCGTCGCCGCTCAGAATTCGGAAAGGTCATGCCAGGAGGTAACGAAATGAAACGAATCATCGCAACCCTGCTAGCTTCGCCACTAGAAGGCGCTCTGGAACGTGCCAAGAGACTGTTCCCTTTCGTGGTAAGCATGGCAGTTTTCTTCTTCATCTCAACGGCAACCACGTTCGCGCATATTAACACGCTTATTCCGAGCTCGACCCCAGCGGGCAGTCCGGATTTCACTCTAACAATTCAAGGTTTTGACATACTGCCCGAGGAGCGGTTCTTGTGGAATGGCTCGCCTCTTACGACGACCTGGGATAACAGCACTCAAGTCAGGGCGATGATTCCGGCCAGGCTGGTAGTCAGCGCGGGCACCGCCACTGTGACGCTTGAAGGATCCAATAGCCTGATTTTCACTATCACGCCGCCTACGAGTTGTCGCTATTTCATCGGTATAGGCAACGGCCGATTGATTGGCCAGACGTTCTCCGCCGATGGCGGGACCAGCACGATGAACATAACGACCGACCCGACGTGCGCCTGGGCCGCTGTAATAACAAGCGGAGACTCATTCGTGTCCCTCACATCGGCTCATAGCGTCGGGGGCAGCGAACTGCTGAGCCCTTTAATAGCGACCGGCTCAGGCCCGGGTTCCGTCGGCTATTCGGTAGGGCGGAATTCTAGAGCAGATCTCCGTTCAGCGGTCATCCGACTCTACCGAAGAGATTTTGCAGCAACGTTGGATGCCGAGCCGTTTACGGTGAACCAGGAGGGAACGCGATGTCCCGCCTCGGCTTACATAATATCCCCTCTAGATGAGGTCAGGGACACTAACCCAGGTAGCGGCTCCATCCAGGTCACCGCACCGCGCGATTGCTCATGGACGGCGAGCAGCGAGCAACGTTGGATCGACGTGAGGTATAGCGTTGGAACAGGCGGCGCAACCCTTCCCTATGATGTGCGTAGCAATGAAGGCCCGCCGCGTTCGGGAATCATCACTGTTGCCGGAAGAGAGTTCTCTGTCTTCCAGATACCATCGGATTGTTTTGTAAGGACGCTATGCGCTTACTTCCCTTCGGCGTGTCAGGAGCTCGGAGACGGGATACTCGCGGCGTCGCGCCGCTTTCGCGATGAGGTGCTGGCCAAGACTCCGCGCGGCCAGCGCTACACAAAGCTCTACTACCAGTTCTCGACGGAGGCCGTGGGAATCCTGATGTTCAACCCCATTCTCATCATGCGCTCACAAGAAGTGTTGCAGCGCTACAAACCGGTGCTTGACTCGATAATAAGAGGCGAGCAGGTGAGCCTCACCCTTGGTGACATCGCAGAGATTGAGAGCTTCCTGGGCCGCTTCGAAACAAAGGGCAGCCTAGAGTTACGTGAGGCAATAAACGGCCTGACCGAAGACTTGCGCGACCCACAGCTACATGCGGAGTTCAACATCACCGTCACCGATGGGCCGAGGCGCGAATTGCCGGCGCAGGGCACTGTTGGGCGCATCAAGCAGACCGGCATGATGATGGCCCCGCTCGGTCTGCTTCTGTTTTGCTTTCCCGCCCTTAGGCCTCGCCGCAAGAACGCAGAGGCCGCGCTGAAGCGGCTGATCCCGCTGACAATCGTGCTCGGGCTGGTCAGTGGTCAGTGGACACAGATCAGCGGGCAGATAAAGAGCAGTGGTCAGTCGTCGGTGGCCAGTGGTCAGCTGAAGAACAATAGGGAGATGCCGTCGTTTACTTTTGAAGCCAATCAAGGCCAAACCGATCCCCAGGTGAAGTTCATCTCACGCCGCAACGGCTACAACCTCTTTCTTACTCAGACTGAAGCCATAATGGCGTTGAAAACGCAGGTTGGAAATCGGCCGCAAGCAATCACAGATGCTCTGCGAATGAAACTGATCGGCGCAAATCCCCTGGCGCGCATTGAAGGGCTTGATAAGACGCTCGCTGTATCAAATTACTTCGCCGGTAGAGACTCCGCGACGTGGCGCACGAACGTTCCCAGTTACACAAAGATCAGGTACGGCCAGATCTATCCCGGCGTCGATATGGTCTACTATGGCAACCGCCGCAATCTCGAGTATGACTTCATAGTGGCTCCAGGAGCCAATCCTGCCCAGATAAGAGTCACCTTCGAAGGCGCTGAGAAGATCGAACTCGACGCTGAGGGCGACGTTGTCCTGCACACACCTGCAGGCGAGGTTCGGCAACGCAAGCCTGCCGCTTATCAGGAGGTCAATGGCGCCCGGCAGCAAATCCCAAGCCGCTACGTTTTAGTCCGCAACCCGCAATCCGCAGTCCGCGATCCGCTAGTTGGCTTTGAGGTCGGGCCGTATGATGCCTCCAGGCCGCTCGTCATCGATCCTGTGATGGCTTACTCGACCTACTTCGGCGGCGGCGGTAACGAAGAAGGCAACAGCATCGCAGTCGATTCTGCGGGCAGTGTCTACATTACCGGATTCACCGATTCGATCAACTTCCCACTGGCAAATGCATCCCAACCAACTCTCGGCGGCGGCCAGCAGGATGCCTTCGTCGTGAAACTGGACCCGTCCGGAACTCGCGTGGTCTACTCAACATACCTCGGCGGCAACGGCCAGGACAACGCAACGAGCATCGCCATTGATGCGGCAGGCAATGCCTACATCACCGGCTTCACAGATTCGACCAACTTCCCCGTAAGGAATGCGTTGCAGTCCGCGAAGAGAGGTGACTTCAGTGCATTCGTGGTCAAGCTGGGCCCGACCGGGACTATCCTCAACTCAACACTCTTTGGCGGGAGCACCAGCGATTACGGCAGCAGCATAGCGGTAGACCCTGCGGGCAACATCTACGCCGCAGGGATTGCCACATCTTCAGATCTTCCAATGGCTAATGCTATACAATCGACGCATGGCGGGCTTGTCGATATGTTCGCGGCCAAGATTGATCCGTCAGGCAGCAGGCTTATCTATTCCACATACCTGGGCGGAATCGGGATCGAAGGCGCCAGCAGCATCGCTGTTGACCCTGCGGGCAATCTCTACCTCACCGGATTGACGTCCTCGCCAAACTTTCGCACGGTGAATGCCCTGCAATCTGCTCACGGGGGTGGCTTGTTCGATGCATTCGTGACAAAGCTGAATCCGTCAGGCACCCAGATCATCTACTCCACATATCTGGGTGGCGGGGGTGAAGATCGCGCCTTCCGAATAGCGGTAGATTCCTCCGGCAGCGCATACGTGACAGGGGACACCGACTCGACTAACTTCCCGCTGGCGAATGCCGCACAGCCGTTGAAAGGTGGAAGCGCAGACGCATTCGTGGCGAAGCTGAACCCTTCAGGCAACCAGTTAGTTTATTCGACCTACCTCGGCGGAAGCGGCATCGACGGGGGCACCGCCATTGCGCTGGACTCCTCGGGCAGTGCTTACGTGACGGGCTTTACGGCTTCAACCAATTTCCCCACAGCCAACCCGATACAGCAGGTTTTCGGCGGTGCTTACGACGGATTCATTTCGAAGTTAAGCTCGTCCGGCTCAGCGCTCGAGTACTCTACCTATCTCGGCGGCAGCGGAATTGATTCAGGTTTTGGCATTGCGGTGGATGCATCAAGGAATGCATACGTGATGGGGGTGACGGATTCTGCGAACTTTTCTGTTGCTAACGCGTTCCAGGCGACCTACGGTGGCGGCACCGCTGATCTGTTCATCGCGAAGATCAGGTCCGGCCCAACCATAACCAACGCGATGGTCGACGGCAAGAGCCTGCTCGTCTTCGGCAGCGGCTTCGATAGCGGAGCGAAGATACTCGTAGACGGGCAGGCGCAAAAGAGTGCCAACGACGATCAGAACTCGGCTGGCGCGTTGATCGGCAAGAAGGCAGGCAAGAAGATCAAGCGAGGCGAGACCGCCACACTGCAAGTTCGAAACTCCGATGGGACGCTGTCGAATGAGTTTAGATTCACCCGGCCATGAAACCTAGGGTCCGGGCGGATCCACTGCGAGCCTTTAACTCTGGGCAGCAACCACGGAGAGTCGTCGATGAAAGGGAAAGGGGTCTTCCAGGTTCGATTTACAGGTATCGACGGTTCGAGCCGCCGGGCTAATCAAACTCAAGACGAGGAGCCTGTTGATCCGGTCCAACTCTACCGGCGAGAATCTCCGCCTTGAAGTAGTTTTCTCCCAGCATCGGAGCGCCCGCCACGCGCCTCATTATAGCGATCTGGCCGACGTGGGTGATCGCGTCGGCGATGGGTCCCTGGAAGAGTCTCTCGGGTGGGAAGCCCATGGGTTCGTCGGTGGCCAGATAGTCATCGAGCTGTCCAGAAAGTCCCCGCTCCTGATCGCCCCCTCTTCAGTTGAACGTTGCGACCGGGGGCAGGAGCGGGGCCTCTTACCCATACGAGACTTCGATAAAAAGATGACCGTAGACTTTCGGAGCCACAAGAAGAGCCCAAAGCGTTGAGATCCCTCAGCGGCTGTGACCTGGAGCTTGAGTAGGTATGGCCTCGTCGGTCTCTGAACATGAAGATTCCGTCTGTTCTGAGGGATTGAGGCTCGCCGCTTGGTTCGGGACGGGCCTGGCCTTGCCGAGGGCGAGGCAAAGCCGCCGCAACTGTGAGACCCTCTTGAGGCGGACAGTCACTGCCCTGGAAGACATGTCAACTTTCATCCGTGGTCTCCTTCAGTCGCTCGATATCGGCCAGATCCTGGGCGCTGCCACGAGCAACTCAACGTGTCGCTTACCATGCCCAGGCGTAAGCTTCTGTTCGCGGATCCGCCCCGGCGCTCAACACGCCGGTCTTTAGATCTACGACGACAGCCGCATTCGAACCCATTGACCAGGCGCCTGACACCCGCAGTTGGTGTCCCTTTGCCGAGAGAGCTTGCCTGACCGACTCCGGCACTCTCGCCTCGACCGACAGGTCGCCCGGATACATCGTGTGAGGAAATGGCGACGCGGGAAAACTGCGAGTCGACCAGCGCGGGGCTTCAATCGCCTCCTGAACATCCATGCCGAACTCGAGCATATTCAAAAGCGTTTGAATAGTCCGCATAACCTGGTCATCTCCGCCCGGGCTACCCATCAGCATGTGAGGCTGGCCGTTCTTCGTCACCAACGTGCTTTGTAAAGTGCTGCGCGGCCGCTTCCCCGGTTCGAGCGCGTTCGCCTCGCCAGGCACCAGGGAATAGTAGTCGCCCCGGCAGTTGAAGATGATCCCGGTCTCGCCCATTACGACACCCGTTCCGAAGCTGCTGTGCAGGCTCGGTTCGAAGCCGATCATGTTCCGATCTTTGTCCACGACGGCGATGTAGCTCGTGTCGCCTTCGTGGTCGGCTTCTCCGGACAGGTTCGGCTTGACGGGCCGATTCAAAGGCTCCCCGCCTTTCTCGAACTTCTCCGCCGTGCCGGGTCGCAGTTCAAGCGATGCCTTATTCGGATCGATGAGCTTTCGACGCTCCATGGCATAGTCCTTCGACAGCAGGCCCTCGTAGGGAATGTGGATGAAGTCCATGTCGCCCAGGTACTTCTCGCGGTCGGCAAAGGCCAGCTTGAGAGCTTCGACGGAGGTGTGAATGTAGCTGGTGCTGTTGTGGCCCATCGCTTTCAGGTCGTAGCCCTCCAGCAGATTCAGAGTGATGAGCTCCGCCGGACCCTGGCTCGCCGATGCGTTCTTGTAGATCTGATAGCCTCGGTAATCAATAGAGACCGGCTCTTCGACCTTAGCGGTATAGCCGGCAAAGTCCTCGTAGCGGAACAAGCCGCCGTTCTCCTCGGAGAACTTCGCCATCGCCTGCGCGATGTCTCCTTTATAGAAGCGGTCGCGCGCAGCCTTCAACGCTTCGTGGCGCCCTCGCCCTGAGTTCTGCTTTTCCGCCTCGACGAGCTTCTTCAGAGTACGGGCCAGGTCCGAATTGCTGAAGATCTGCCCTGGTTCGGGGGCCTGACCGCCCGGATAGTACACTCTTACACTCGAAGGATACTTGCGGAGTTTCCGGGAACTCGCGATCGATCGGGAGAGCGAGTTCCCGATGGGGAAGCCGTTCTCGGCCAGATCGATGGCCTGCTCGAGCACTTGAGCGAAGTTCATCGTGCCCCAACGATCCAGCAGTAGATACCAGGCGTCAACGGCTCCCGGCACGGTTGCCGATAGCAGACCGTCGCTCTGCGGGAGCTTGCCACCCTGGTTCTTGTTGTACCACTCGATGGTGGCGAGCTTCGGGGCGGTTCCTTCGGCGTTGATCGAGTAGACCTTCTTCGCCCGAGCATCGTAGACAAGGATCACGGCGTCGCTGCCCACGCCATTGAGAGCGGCGTCCACTACGCCGAGCACCGCCTGGCCCGCGACTATTGCGTCGAATGCATTGCCTCCTGCTTCAAGAATACGCTCAGCCGCGCGGGTCGCCTCCGCTTTCATCGAAGCGACCGCGTATTGGCGCCCTCGGATAACCGGCCGCATTGTTCGGGCGTTCGTCGCCCTCGTGTCGTCATCCTGGGCCTTGCAGTCGAAGGCTAAGAGGCGAGTCAATAACAAGACCCAACTGATCGTGATGGCGTGTGATCTTCGCATGGGGGCCTCCTTGGCAAGGCAAACTCACGAGCCTTGTGTGAATCTGTTTAGTCGACGCTTCTTGTGAGCAAAAAGATACTGGAGCGACTGTCGACGCCTGGGTACGCAGGCTTCCAGCCTGCCTGCTTCGTTAAGGACACAATTCGCAAGCAAGCAGGCTAGAAGCCTGCGTACCCAGGCGCTACCGGATACTCTCCCGCGCCTTCAGGCCTTTGATTGCTCCAGCGATCATGCGATTCACCGCCGCCAGAGAGAGTCCCCCCTCGTCCCTTTCAGGAATTGTCGCGAAACCGATCGCTGACGCCTTAGGGTAGCGGCTGAAGATCATCTCGAACAGCGCGGCAAGTTGCTCGCTCGACGGACCATTGGGCACCTTGTTGCCGTGCCCCATTACCTCCCTCGGATCGAGCACATCCATATCGATGTGAACGTAGATCTTGTCTGTGAGGCGACTGAGCCGGTCGAGCTGCGCGAAAACAGCCGGCGAAATAGTGCGGAGGTCCTCGACGCTGAGCTGTTCGATAAACGATTCGTCCAACAGGTGCTGTTCCAGCGGGTCGGTGAGGCGCACTCCGCCCATCACGATATAGCGATCGGCGAGCGGCGGGTCGAGTCCTGCGTCCAGTCGCAGCCGATGAAGCGCTCGACCTGTTGCGACCGCCACCGGCATCCCTCCCAGCGAGCCACTGCGAGTGGTCTCCGGTGTATTCAAGTCCGGGTGCGCATCCAACCACAGCATGCCTATCCTGATCGCCTCGCGCGAACGTCCGGAATGTTGAAGTCCCGCGACCAGCCCCGGCATCGAGGGGCAGGTCGCGAGCAGACCGACTGTGAGGTAGCCCTCTCGTTCGTTCGTCCTTACGATGTCAGCGAAGTGCCCGAGCGCCATCCCCAATCGCTTCCACCCTCCGTACTCCGTGTTTTCATCCGCAGTTAGCCGCGCCTCCTCTACTCTGACAGTGGCGCCCATCTGGGCGAGGATTTCCTGTATGCCGCCGTCGGCCATGGTGGTTGGTCCCTTAGAAACCCCGTTCGGGAGAAACGGCTGCTTGGCGAGAGCCACTCGCAGCCGGCCATCCGCGCCGATGTATTTTTGAGCAAGCCCGACGCATGGCACGAGCAGCATCAAGGCCAACGCCAGAACAAGGATCCTTCTCATCAGGGTCTCCTCCATGAAATGCCCGTGGTCGCAGGCAAGCCATCTTAGAGGTCAAGCTTGTGAACAGCACAAACCAATACGAAGACCGTTAAGCCCTCTTCATCGGCGCCAACAATTCCAAATCATTTCCATCAGGGTCAGCAAAGTATATTGACTTTGACGGCATCCATTCGTGAACGCTGGGCCCCCGCACTTCAACTCCTCGCTCCCGAAGCATCTCCGCAGCTCGCTCTATATCTGCCTCATCGACGGTAAAGGCAAAGTGTTGAGTGGGCCATTCCCCCGCATCCTGTTGCAGCACGATCATTCCTGCATCCCCTCCTGCGCGCAAGAACAACCGGTTCCTTCGGTCATCTCTTATGCCGACCTGCAATCCGAGGATGTCCCGATAGAAGGCTTCAGAAGTCGGCAGATGTTTCACACGAATAGCGACCTCGTATAGACCACGTATTGGTAACATTTGGATTCTCCCCTTATCGATTTGCTAAATTCCCTCATGCTTCGGTCATCTGATCACATGATCATATCCCTCAGAGAAATGATCCGTTGTTCCCGGGCTGCCGGACTGATCCGCAACAAGGCAGTCTCTGGAGGAAACATTATGTCCTTGACCTGTAGCATTGTGGCGACGCGCTTCTCCTCTTCATCCGGGCTTGAATGCTCGAAGCCCCACGCTCCAGTCCAGGGCTTTGCTACATCGACCCAACGACCCTGCTGGAACCAATCGAAACCGTGAGGTGTCGACACGCTGACTGCCTCTCTTCCATGCGCTTCGGCCCAATCCTCGATTCGGTTATCTATCCACTTATGGAGGCGATAGAAAATGGGACCCACATGCGAGGAATACTCGTCGAACAGCGCGTCATATCCAGGACCGTCCCACTTGACGCGGAAGTCCGGTTCATCGCGGATGAGTTTAGATCCATTAGACGGGTAGGCCGACCATCGTACGTGCATCTGATTATGAACGCCCATTTCGAGCCTCGCCCCCAGCTCGCCAAGAGTCATGCTCTTGAGATAACTCCGATCCCTGAAATCCTGGCCCCACCAGTTCAACTTATTCCAGAAGAACCCGGGCGCCTTCATCTCCTTCACCCGAAGCTGAAGCCATTCGATATCGATTGGCTTCTTTGGGTCACTCGCATTCTCAAACCTCGGCGTGAAATCCGGCACCTGTTCATCAGGACATCCACCTTTTGGCGGCGGTATCGCGTCCTTATCCGACCACGGTTGTATCGGCCCCTTGCCTTTCTTGGCGAGGAGTTCATCAACCATCGCAATCATCCATCGGTGGTAGAAGAGGAAGTCTTCCCCCGAACCGTTATCAGTCGCCCAGAACAGAGCATTCCTGCCCGCGCGCTTATCCCAGGCTGCCTTGTTCAAGGCCGCCCTTGGAGCAGCCCAGTTCAAAGCTTTGATGCCTTGCTGTTGCTGATCCGAAAGACCGGACCAGTTGTTACGAACGTAGTGAAAGAAGCAGTGCTGCAGACGGTGGTAGCGGCTGGCCAACATGGGTCTGACGATGTTCCAGTTGTCGGCTAAATCCTTGAGGTAGTCGCATCCCGTCTGTCCGTCGCTCGACACTCGAGCAGCGGAACCGGACACTACAGCCATTCCTCCCAGGCCTGAGGTGGTGGACCACAGGAAGCGGCGGCGGCTCATTCTTCTGGGAAGGGCAAAAGAGTGGGACATCTTTCTTCTCCTTTCGGGAAGTTCCCCGCAGATATTAATCAATCGTGATTTGCTGACGGTAGTCAGCTGGTCCGCCATAGCCTTATTTTGTTTTCCGTTGAATGTGACATACGCCTCGCTCGGATAGAGGCGGTCGACTTTGCCTGTGAGAGGAATGACTTGGACGCGATTCAAGAACTTGTTGGAAGAGTCGTTGCTGATGATTACAGCGGGCCTCTGTTTTGAATCTCTCCGCCAACAGACGAGCCAAAGGTCACCCACCACACTTCACCGCGATTCATTGGCAACGTCTGCAACGGTAGCTTCAGCCCACTGCAGAGCCTCTGCCTCTCGCTCTTCGTCTTGCGCCATCTGACAATACGCTGCGCCCAAATCTTGACTTATGACATGAGGCCGGATTAGGGATTCAATGAACTCGCTAATATCTCGCTCCACTATCAAGGTCTTCAGTCCTTCGTATACGTCTTCCTGCAGGCTGATAGTGACTTCCTTCGACATATGATGTGCCTCCCTTTGTTGCAATACGTATAACCGTGGGTCATTCAGCACTATCTAAGGTGTGGCAACGAAGTTCGGCAAGACGTTGCTTCCTCCATTCATTGATCTTCTTTTGTCTGCGACGAAACTCCGTGCCTGAAATCTCCTGTTTAGGCGGTCTCTTTCTAATTGCTGCCCGTGACAAGATCTGTTGCTTGTTTCTCATAAGTAACCTCGTTGCGAATTATATCCGAGCCTCATCATTAATCAAAACAACTATGTGATCGAGTTCTTCGGCGATCGAATTCCTAGCCGCCTCGGCATGCAGCGGCTCTGGAACTTCCACATCAGCGGCAGCACCGGCATCGCGGACGGCCTTCCAGAGGTCGACATAGACGCGCCCTGGCCCGTAAACTTCTGGTTCGGTGGATTCGATGGCGATCTGATGATCGGTTATATGCGCGGCGCTCTGCATCTCCCCCTGAGGCTGTGACGCCGAGCACGACTACGAGCAGCATGTGGCAAGACCGGTCCACGCCGCTCGAAGACACAAAGCCGCTCTGATTCAATAGCGGATCACGTTACAGTCCTCCTGCCCCTTCGTGTCCTGGTCGCAAGAAGGCAGTTTTTCCGCAATCTGCTGGAGTCGAGGTCCCGCGGAGAAAGCGATGGGGAAGATGATACGTTGGTTCAACTGTCTGATGATCGTAGCCTTGGCAGCGGGCGCCGCGATCGCTTCTGTGCAATCGAGCGCTTCGATCAGCGGCAGCGTCGTGGATCAAAGCGGCGCGGTAGTGGCTGGCGCGCTCGTAAAGGCACTGAACGTCGTCAGCGGCCGTGAGGCCTCGGTCAAGACCGACTCTTCCGGCAGATATCAGCTCTCAGGACTCTCCGCAGGGTCATATCGCATCTCGGTTGCGAGCGCCGGCTTTGCAACGGCGGCCAGGACCGTGACTCTGCGAAGCCCCGACGCCGCCAGGCAGGACTTCTCACTGGCGCCAGGCGCCCTGGAAGACTCGATCACAGTTACGGCGGGAAGAGGTAGCGCTCGTGTCGCGGCCGAGACTCCGCAGACCATCACGGTCGCCGACACAAACGACATTGAAGGCCGGCGACCTTCATCAACGCTTGGAGCCGTCGAAACGGCACCCAACCTCACCCCGGTCGCTTCGAATCCCGCAGGCGAACGCCCCCGACTTCGCGGCCTGACGTCGAATCGCGTACTCGTGATCGTCGACGGCGAACGGCTCAACAACATGCGCAGCGACCCACTGTCGGGAGTTTCACCGAGCATAGTCGACGTGACCCAATTGCAATCCGCCGAAGTTGTCAGCGGCGCAGGTTCAAGCCTGTATGGCTCAGACGCGATGGCGGGCACTATCAATCTCGTCACTCGCACTCCTTCACTCGACAGAGATCACCAGCATCTCGGTATTCGATTTGATGGCGACCTCCACACCAACGGATTGTTTGGCCGAGGCGCGGCAGCACTGAGTTGGAGCGGGGCCCGAATAGCAGCCCGGCTAAGCGGCTCCAGGTTTCGGTCGGACAACTACCAGGCAGGCAGTGACTCGATTCCGCAGGAAGAGGTCACGCGATTGGGTCGCTTCGCCGTCGAGATGGGCAACGCTGCCGGCAACAACGTCGCTCGCACTTACACGGTATGGGACCTGCCTTCTGGCGCGAGCATCCCCAACGGGCAGGGGCATGGCTTCAACGACCAGCTCGATCTCTGGTTTTCGCTTGCACTTAATCACAGTCTTCGGCTGCGTCAGTTGAGCAGCCAGCATGCGAACATCGGCTTCCCGTTCATCACACCTCCGTTTGACACCAGAGAGCAGTTCAACGGTTTTAGACGATTGGACAAGTACGGCGTGAGGTACGAGGGCCGGGAGTTGGCCGGCTGGCTGCCGCGTCTGGCCGGCGGCTTCTATCGGCAGAAGTATTCCTTCGCGGATGACAACTTTGTCTCGGCAATCGCTCCTGCCAGCAGTTGGGCTATCGTTCCCGATCCCGGCTCCCCTGCCGGAACTCTCTCACTGTTGACCGGCAATCGATCAAGCTTCAGGCTGGGGAACTTCACCGATGGCAAGAACTCAGTCACATCATACGGCGCTGACCTTCAGGCGGCGCTGGTCCCGTTCCGGGGAGCGGTGATCACGACCGGGGCGAACTATCTGCGCGATGACTCGAAGGACGAGTTTTCTCGCGTCGAGTTCACTCAAGGCGCGCCCGGCCGCGCCGTCTCCGGCCGCGCCAGCAGCCCTGACTCAACATACAGAAATCTCGGCTGGTTCACTCTGGTCGAGTGGGAGCCGTCACGATACCTCCGGCTGATAGGCGGCCTGCGAGTAGACAATTGGGAGACCGAGGCGAGGGTCACACCGGGCTTCCCTCTCGGCTCTGAGTCCGCAATCCTCGATGCGTCCTTCAGCAAGCTGCTCGGCAATTCCGGCGGCATCAACGTTGGGGGGTTGAGAGGAATTGCAGGCCTGGTAAGCGGCGCGAGTGGAATCAGCACCAGTCGAACCACAGCAACCGGAAACTTTGGCGCAGTGGTTCGGCTACCCGGGAGAATCAACCCATACTTTCGCTGGGCGACCAGCTATCGAGAGCCGGGCATCACTGAACGATACGCCCTCCGTGACTTCGGAGATCCGACCTTCAGCGTTCTGTTGATCTCGAACACCGCGTTGAAGCCTGAGCGCGCCAGGAACTACGAGGGAGGCATTAAGGTGCAGAGGGATCGGTGGAACGCATCGCTCGCATACTTCAGGAACAACCTGGAGGACTTTCTTAAGCCGGTCTTCTCGAGCGCGTTCTTCGTGCCGCCTGATCCGGCGCACGGCCTTGAACCCCTCTCTCCGTTCTTTCCCTTCCACGGCGTGTTGTACGTGCAGAGGACCAATACTGCCCGGGCGCGGATTCAGGGAGTGGAAGCCGCTTACGAAGCGAGCCTCCCGCTTGCGTGGGCCAGCGCGATCACGCCGTTCGGCTCAATGGGCTGGCTGAAGGGTTCGGACCTGACCCCGGACGCCAACGCTCTCAGGTTGATAGAGCAGTTCTATAACAGGTCAGATACGCCGCTTACGCTGCGGGGATCGGCGAACGATGCTCCATTGACCGGGATCACGCCGTTCCGCGGCATATTCGGGGTGCGCTACAACAGCAAGCATGCCGCGTGGATCGGCGAGTATCAGGTTCGGTACCAATCGCGAATCAAGCGAGTAGATCCTCTCGACTTGTCCTCGACGATCGTGACTCAGTACGGGACGCTCGCAAGCTTGAACTCGTTTGCGAGGCATTCACTTCGCGCGGGATACAATTATCGCCGCGAGCGTTATCGAATGTCGTTCACCGTCGGCGTGGAAAATCTCGCAAACCGTTTGTACTTCGAGCCCTTTCAGACGGCGCCCGCAATCGGGCGGACGTTCGTAGTTGGGATGACGACGGACTTCTTCAACCTGGTGAGGCGATGAGATCGTGAAGCGATACTGGTCCATAGTTGGGGCGATGTTGGCGCTGTTCTTGATGCTTTTCCTGTTGGTCGAGGCGCTGCACATTCCGATCTTGAGCGACCCTTCACGATGGCTGGAGCGAGGAGGGTGGTTAGCGGCTCTAATCGGCGTGGCGTTGTTGATTGCGGACATCGTGCTGCCGGTGCCTTCGAGCCTGGTGATGATAGCTCACGGCGCGCTATTCGGGGTGCCGATTGGCACTCTGTTATCGCTGATTGGAAGCGTTGGGGCGGCAATTGCGGGCTTTGCAATCGGCCGGCGCGGAGGTTCGCTGCTCGATAGGTT
This sequence comes from Blastocatellia bacterium, assembly GCA_041483295.1. Taxonomy (GTDB): domain Bacteria; phylum Acidobacteriota; class Blastocatellia; order UBA7656; family UBA7656; genus DASYSA01. Next base: position 17,890 of record JBGPFL010000003.1, read on the forward strand.
GGTCCCCGCGGAGGAACGCGCGAGAGTAGATCGATTGCTCGTGAGGTGGGGCGCGCTGGCGATAGTGGTCAGCCGGCCCGTGCCGCTATTGGCTGAAACGGTAGCGATCATGGCTGGAGCGTCGCCAATGTCCTGGAGGCGCGCGATTCTCGCCTCGATTGCCGGCTCTTTCCCCCCGGCGTTGTTGTACGCGTTGACCGGGTCGGTAGCCGCGAGCTTCGAAAGCGGAGCGCTGATGTTTGGGTTCGTGTTATTGGTGTCAGGGTCGTTTTGGTTGATAAGCCGCTGGGTCGAGCCGCGCCTTGAAAGAGGGTGATCCACAACCGTTGCAGCGCTACGTTTCCGGAGCTGCCCTATCAAGTCCCTATGTCTTTCCGAACGTCATGCAAAACCGCTTGAGGTCGCGGATGATGAACTCTCGCATCCCATAGAAGGTGTGATGAAGGCCCTCCACGACCTCCACCCGATCCTTAAGACGATGGTAAAGGTCGTCAACCTTATCCGAATAGACGTACAGGTCGACTTCTGGACGTTCGCGCGTCCTTGGCTGCCCGCCCGAGTTGAACATGACTTCGCTACTTCCGAATGATAGGATCGCGAAACTAAGCCCCTCGCCGCCATCGTCGTACGTCACGATCGCGGAGTTAGCCTCCAACTTGCGATGACCTTCTTAAATTCCCTTTTGTCTCTCTGGTATCGTTCGGTGAAGGTTCTCAGACCCAACTCCTACTCGACGCCCCCATGCAGAGCGATAATGTGTTCCCTCACCACCTCTCTTTTCTTTTCGACAAACCGCACTACGAACCTTCGAGCATGAAGACGGCCTAGTCGGAACCATCGTGAGCCTGCGACTCTCACCTGTTCAATGCCCTCGTGGTTCTTGAGATATTGGATGTCGGCATTTTCGAGGTCAATTAAGGACAGATCGGGTTCCATCTGGTAACCCACGTATGCCTCGATGTTCGCGTCTTCCGAGAGCGGGATAAAGCGTCCGTGGTCTCCCATACAGACGCAACCGTGTTTCTCATCGTGCACGCAGCGAGCAGAGTTCCAGTAGCCCTTTAGTCCGGCAGGAATGACTATCGAGAATCCATATGCGAAGTTTCGATACTTACCTGTGTAAGACCTCTCGTCGGGGCATTTTTCGGTTGCCGCGCGCCGGCCGCGCCTCGTTTGTTCGTTCCCGGGCGGAACGAAGGCGGCGACCGTCAGCAGAATACTTAGACCAGTCTTAAACATGTTCGAAACAGGTTAACCATCTCCGAACGCCGGGCGACGCCTGCGTCACGCCCGCCGCAAGCGTGCAGTCAGATGCATTCAAGGGGTTCGACAGGCGCCCCTGTACAGGGCGGTCGCCTCCTTGCTTATTCAATCCACGCAGCGCTTTCATTGTTGGGGTGTGCATTCACATCTACGGCGTGCAACCCTGGTTCTGTGTACACAGCATCTTGTTTATTCTTCACCGCAGTCCTGCCGACGGATAGAATCCTTCACGCCTCCGCACCGTCAATCGTCTAAACTCGGCTGAACTACTATCCGGTGGGGTCGCTTTCATTTCTAAAGATTGCCACTTGTCTCTTTTCCCTGTAAGGGTAGGCCGGATCACTACCGTGTACTGGTTTTGTAAGTCGATCGCTATCAATTCAAACACGGCTATTATCTGATTCAATTCGCTTGGAAAGAACGCCACGCCCCCGGTTTGCCTCGCCACTTTAGCCAGGATGGGATCTCCCATCGGCGACTGGAACTGCCATCCTGGCTGAAGACGCTTCTCATTTATCCCTGAGACACTTATGCAATAGACTAAGACATCTGTTTCTTTAAGCAGCCGTTCCAACTCCTTCGGTCCCCTCTTTGACATGTTGTCGATCCCGTCGCTAACCAGGATTATTACCCGCTTCGCGTGCGCGCCCCGGGCCACCTTTTCAACACCCATGTAACAAGCGTCGTAGAAGGCCGTATGACCCTTTAGCTCGAGAGAAGGTATTCTGCCGACAATGGCACTACCGTCACGCGTATTTTCCACCAGGAGTTCAGGCTGTTCGGCGAACCCCATTAGGAAGTACTCGTTCTGCTTGTTGCTCAGGCTGATAAAATGAGCAAGCCCATCTCTGATCGTGCTCAGCCTGTTCACGCCGAGTCTTGTAGAGGAGTTGCGTATTGAACTCGACATATCTATAAGGATTCCAACGCTGAGAGGCACGTCTACGGAATCAAGGTGCGATATTTCCTGTGGTGTCCTGTTGATGAGAACAGTAAAAGACTCCTTCTTCAGGCCGGCTACGTATCCGCCCTTGTTATTAGTT
>JBGPFL010000004.1:0-20060 GCA_041483295.1 Blastocatellia bacterium
CCCCAATCCGCATTCCCCAATCCCCAATCCGCACTCTACTGAAGGGTCACCGACTCAGCGCCTCCGTAATAGATCCCGTTGAACAGGAATTTGAAACTGCCGTGCGGCTGGGCGCGGAACGTGATCTCGGGCCCGAACATGAAGAGCTTGCCCTTGCCCACGTTTGAGTCTACAACCGCCACGCCATCTCGAAGATACTTCTGGCCCCACGCCCATCCGCTTCGCAGCGGAGAGTCACTATCAAACCAGGCGACCGGCGTCACTCCCTTGAGCGCAGCCTCGGGCCGCAATCGGAGCACCGGACTGTTATCGAAGAAGATGTCGACTCTTTCATCCATTCCATAGCCCAGCGGGTTTGTATTGTCGACCCGCATCTGAAGTATGGACCCCGGAATGTAAAGCTTCTCTCTTGGCAGCGGTCGTTCAGAGCCATCCGCGAGCTTCTCTACCAATGCGCTTGCGATAGGCAGCCCTGCATGAGTCCCCATACTGGTCGAGGTGCCGACCGAGAGAATCGCCCCGCCCTGCTCCAGGAACTGCCGCAACTGGGGAACCGTCTTAGAGACCGTGACGGTGCCCAGGCGCTCCCGGAACTCCGCCGGGATGCTTAGGGGGTCTGGCATTCTGTCGAACGGGTTTTCACCGCCAACCCTTGCATCGCGCGCGGGTATGCCGCCGCCTAAAAAGACAAGCACATCGAACTTGCTCGCGAGATCGCCTGCGTCGAGCGTCTGAGGATAGACGACAGTGAATGGAAACTCGAACCGTTCGAGCAACCAGCGCACCCAGCCCGAAGGCATCGATCCGCCATAGCGGTCCCACAGTCCGATGCGCAACGGCCTGAGCTTGAAAGCCGCACCTGAAGGCCTGCTCGCTACGGGATCAAAGTTCAACCCAAAATCACTCGCCAGCTTCTCCAGCTTCGGAAGCGTTGATGCCTTCGTCGGGATGAAGATCGTGCCCGGCCCATAGCTCTTGCCGTTCGCATCGAGCGCCTTCTTCAACCAGTAGACCTCCTCGCCTGACCCCAGCAAACGGTTGATCGCAATAAACGCGTCGTTCACTTGATGACTCAAGAGATAGCCCGCGGCGTTTGAGCTCTTCGCGATTCTGCCTGCCGGAGGCTTTTGCTGCCCATTGATCTTCTCAAACGGACCATCGAACCCGTCCAGCAATCGATCAAACCGAACTCCCATTTGATAAGCGAGGGTCCAGCCGGCGCTGTCATAAGGCGGAGTGGGCGGACCACCCGGATAAGGAATATCGTCAGGGTGATCCTGGGGCTCGAACATGTCGAGCACGTGCGGCCTGAATGCCTGCGCGGTCTTAATCACGTAAGAGCCCGCCGGGTAGCTCTTGCCCGCGACCTGGAACACGCTGGCCGCCTGGTGAATAGTGATGCCGTTCTTGATCAGCGTGTTGATGAACTTTGTAGCGGTCAAGAAATCGGGCTGATCGGATGGAATGATGTAACCGCGAGGATCGCGATTCGCCGGGTTGCGGAGCATTTCGTAATACTTGACGGGCACGCCACGCTGGAACGCCTGCGCCCCGGCCGAGTCGCCCCCTTCGACGTCGCTCGCCCGGCGGCCGCCTCCCCCCGGCTGGTTGGCCGTTTGAGGCATGTCCCTGGCGATGGCGGCCTGGACTTCGGCGATGATCTTCGGATGCACGGTCCAGTTGTCGCGGCTTCCCTTATCAATGGAGTTCTTGCCCATTCTATATATATTGAAGAGGAATTCCTCGCGATACTTCGAGGCGACGTCGAGAACGGCCCGATTTGCGGTGACCGAGTAGTCGATCGACTGGCGGAAGTGCCAGGTCTGAGGCGCTACGGGATAAGGCAGATCGCCTTTCGGCAGTTGCCGAGCAGGCAAGAACGGAACCTCCATCGGGGTGGGGTTCCCAATGCTCTCGGTCAACAGTCCGATCATGTTGTGGAAGTAGGTCGTCGTACGCAGGCCGCCGTTCCACCATGTTGAATAGGGGGAACCTGACCTCATCGTAGCTCCCGGTTTGCCTTCGGCTACAAAGCGGTTGTGCATAGCCGCTCCCACAAGGTCTATCCCCATCGGAATGAGCGGGTCACAATAGTAGTTGAATGGATCCCGGAAGGGCGGCGCGAACAACACCGTGCCCGCCGGCCCCGTCTGGTGGTGGTTGTAGACGATCTGGGGAAACCAGTCGTGATAGAAAACATGATTGATAGCTTCGGTCTCAGGCTGATTGACCATATAGAAGTCGCGGTTGTTGTCATGGCCGATGTATTTCTGATAGAGCCTGGGGAGCCCGGACATCGCTCGCTTGGTCGGATTAGATTCGCGCATATACCAGTTGGCAACCAGGTCCAGCCCATCCGGGTTCACACAGACCGCGAGCAGGATATCGTCTTTGAGAAGGCGCAGCGTTTCGGGATCGTTCATGCTGACAAACTGGTAGACCGTCTCCATCAGTTGCTGGGCGCCCAGCACCTCGGTGGCGTGCAGGCCGCCGTCAATCCACACCACGGCCTTACCTTCAGCCGCAAGGGCGTGCGCCTGTTCATCGGTGAGGCCCTCGGCCAACGCGAGCCGGCGTGAGATCTCCTTGTAGCGTTCCAGCTTCTTGTGGTTCTCGGGAGCGGTGATGATGGCCATGTACATCGTGCGGCCTTCGGCGGTCTTCCCTATCTCAACCAGGCTCATGCGGTCGGACTGTTGATCGAGCTTCTTCCAGTACTCGACCAGTTGTGCGTAGTTGGCAAGCTGATAGTCGTCGCCGATGTTGAACCCAAACTGTTCCTTGGGACTGGTGATCCTGGATTGAGGGGACGCGGTCGCAGCTGTCACAAGAATGAGCAGCAGCAATTGTAAAGAGAGACGAAGTCTGTTTTTGTACATGAACGACCTCTCCATTTTGATATTTGATTCTCGTTAGGCTATTGAAGCGCAGTCGGGGCTTAGACGAAAGCTGCCCACCATCCGTTTCAACAATGAGTCCAGCGACCTCCCGAATGGCTTACTACCAGTCAGCAAAGTTCCCGACCACATCTATCGGGACGCTCCGACCCGATAGCCGCCACGACGTTTGTCCTCGAGGCGACCCTCGCCGGCCACCAGGCGGCCGCGATTGCGACCGCCGTCACGAGCGGCACACTCAAAAGCATTAGACCGCCTGGGAAGTAAAACGGAATCGTATAGCCTCCAAAGACAGGCTGCGATGCGTCGTGACCTCGTCCAGCTCGACGACAGTTCTGGAAGGAGCAGGTCGGTCCATTACCAATAATTCCTTCGGGAAGGACCCTGGGCCGGTTTGGGCTCAAGACGATTGGCTATGATAGCAAGCTGCGGCCAGGTAGTCACCTTAGATAACCTGAAAGGAGTAGGTGACGGGAATGATTCAAAGGTGGTCTTTCATCTCGCGCCTCGCGCCTCATGGCGTCGCGAGGTAGATTTTCATACTTGTTTTGTGCTTCCGGCAAACCCAAACCGAATCCAATTGCATCATAACAACCGAATCCGAACGAGAATTGAATCGGTCTTTGTCCCATATTTCAATCAAGGAGAGTCTGCATGCGCGCGAAACGAAGGTTCTCTCAAGTTCTTGCGACTTCAACTGCTGTCGCCTTGGCGCTTTCGGTCTTAACCGCAGCACAGGCTGCGCAACGCGATGGTCTTGCTAACATCAGGATCAAGAACTTTGGCCGCATCAATGAAAACCTCTATCGTGGTGCTCAGCCTCAACAAAGAGATATTGCTGATCTGGCTGCCCTGGGTATCAAGTCAGTGATTGATTTGCAACAGGACGGTGAGTCCGGCGAGCAAGAATGGGCCGAAACCGCGGGGATGAAGTTCTTCCGCGTCGGCCTGAGCGATAGTTCCTCTCCGGCTCCCGAAAAGGCCGAGCAGTTCTTGAAGATCGTGAATGATCCGGCCAATCAGCCTGTTTTTATCCACTGTCACGGCGGCAGACACCGCGCCGGCGCAATGACGGCGATCTACCGAATGACACACGATGGATGGAACGCTGATCGGGCTTATGCAGAGATGAAGAAATACGAGTTCGAGAGTGGCTTTGGCCACGGTGCGCTCAGATCGTACATATACGACTACGGAACGAATGCAGCTCAAAAGGGCATCCTGGTTCACACCGACAAGTAATCCGGACCGAGAGCGCCCTGAACCGAATACTCTGTTAAAGCAATGAAGATCAGTGAGCAGATTGAGCGCCGATGTCGCCGCATCGGCGCTCTTGGTTTGTGTATGCGGCGCAGCGCAAAACTAGGCGCGCTCCAAAGAGCTCCCGAACTGCAAGAAAGATAAGCGAGCATCTCTATAGAGAGTGCAGCCTCTCACCGGTGTTGGGCTCAGAAAGCTAGCCGAGCTCGGCATCAAACCCCTCCGCACTAGAGTTAGAGACTGACCAAATAGACGGTAGCTGAGTATTCCCTCTGAGGTTAACCGTGAATTCATTTTCTCTGAGTATACTACTCGGGTCTGACGCAAGCGTTTGGGTCTTAAGTGAGAACGGGTATAGCCTTAAGGAGATCAAGATACCCGGCAGAAGAGCCGCTAATAGGATGTGTGAGCCACGCTTTTCACCAGTTCGACCCATTGTGTCGTAACCACTAGAGCACGGCTTTATATAGACAAGTGACCTTCGAGCTTTTCACTAAGAGATCTTGGGCAAAGCGAAAGGAGCTTGTGCGAACTTTGCCGGCAGCGACGAGACTGAGGCCGGCTGGTTTCAGATACCTGACCGGCGTATTCTCCAACGACAGCTATCGCGCTTTCCCGGTTGAACCCGCGCTTTGAAGATCTTATGAGGAGCAGTGAAATGCGACGTACCAGGAAAGAAAGGTCTTGTCTACGGCTGGTGGGCTGCCTGGTACTGGTGCTGAGTGGTGTAGTCACAGTCTTCGCCCAGAGTGCGAATCAGTCCTTTCAAGTATCAGGCGTGGTGCTCGATCCCACTGGCGCCGTAATCATCGAGGCCAAAATTACTATGCGGCGAAGTGGTGACCCCTCCTCACAGGTAAAGACAACGAATCAAAGAGGCGAGTTTCGCTTCACCCGCATTGCGGGTGGCAATTACGAAATCGAGACTCAAAAAGAGGGCTTCGCCGTTACGAAAACTCAGATCACGGTCGGCCCGCAGGCTCCGGCTCCTCTGCAAATAGTATTGCCGGTGGGCGAGGTGCGCGAAGAGGTGGCTGTTGTCGACCGATCTAATCAAGTGAGCACCAATTCCGAGGACAACCTGAACGTCATCAAGATTGACAGCGCGGCGCTGAAAAGCCTGCCTGTTTTGGGCAATGATGTCATTAGCAGCCTGGCGAACTTGTTGGATGCCGGATCGGTTGGATCGGACGGCCCGACGATCATTGTTGATGGCCTGGAATCAACGAAGAAAGTGCCGGCCTCCACGATTCAGGAGGTGCGGATTAATCAGAATCCGTACTCAGCCGAATTCGCCCGGCCTGGACGCGGGCGGATTGAAGTAATTACCAAACCCGGCTCGCCGGAATATCATGGCGAGTTTAGCTTCATCTTTCGTGATTATCGCCTTGATGCCCGCAATGCCTTCGCGCGGGAACGGCCACGCGAGCAGCGGCGCATCTTTGAAGGGAACTTGAGCGGACCGATCGGCAATGGGAAGAAGACCTCATTCTTTTTCAGCGCCAATCGAGAAGAGGAAGATTTGCAGTCGGTCGTTTTTGCCAGTACACCGGCTGGAGTGGTTTCCGAAAACGTCGCCAACCCGCAGCGACAGGCCGAATTTTCTTTCCGGGTCAACCATCAGTTTGGTGATAAGACCACCTTCTCGGTGCGTTATGAGTTTACCCGCGATTCAGCCAAAAATGGGGGTGTTGGCGGGTTTAATCTACCAGAGGTGGCTACCAACTCGACGGGCCGCGAGCAACAGATCTATTTCAACTTTCGCAAAATCCTTTCCACCAGTCTGGTTAATGAATTCACGCTGCGAGGCGGCCGCGACAATAACTTTGCGCGGGGTGCCGTGCTCGGTGTTCCCAGAATTGTCGTACTGGATGCCTTCACCGGGGGCGGTAGCCAAACGGCTCGCCGTACGACGGAAAATCACGTGCAGCTTAATGAGATATTCTCATGGAATCGCGGAAAGCATTTCGTTAAGAGTGGCTTGAACATACCAGACATCAGTAGACGGGGCTTGAGTGACCACAGCAACTTTGGAGGAACGTTTTTCTTCTCCACGCTCGAGAACTATTTGAAGAATCGTCCCTTCTCCTATTCTGTAAACCAGGGTGACGGCTACCTCGTATTCTGGCAGAAAGAATTCGGCCTCTTCGTGCAGGATACGATTCGCGTACTTCCAAATTTATCAATCTCGGCGGGCCTGCGCTATGACAAGCAGAATTACTTGAGCGACCATAACAACTTTTCCCCGCGACTTTCGTTTGCTTTCGCCCCGGATAGGAGACGCAAGACGGTTTTGCGCGGAGGCGCGGGGATTTTTTATGACCGCACCGGCATCGGCACAATTGCGGATAGATTGCGTTTTGATGGTCAGAGATTGCGCCAGGTAACGATCTCCGATCCCGGCTATCCTGATCCACTCTCTTCAGGCGCGACACTGGCTTCCAAGCCAAGTAACGTTGTCCGGTTTGCGCCCGACCTGCGCTCGCCCTATACCTTCCAATTCAATATGGGGGTTGAGCGACAACTCAATAGATCGTTAGCGGCCACCGCCAACTATATTAATACGCGGGGCATCAAGCTGTTTCGATCGCGCGATATCAATGCGCCGCGGCCACCCTATGATCAACTTCGGCCCGATGCGACAATCGGTGTTCTTCGGCAAGTGGAAGCGGCAGCGCATTCGCAAGTTCATGGGTTGGAGTTGATGCTGCGCGGCAAGCTCACCCGGTTTTTCACCGGGACAATTCAATACAATCTGGGACGAGCCTACAACAACGCCAGCGGCATCAATTCACTGCCGGCGAACAATCATGATTTATCCGGGGAGTGGTCGCGCGCAGACTTCGACGAGCGCCATCGCTTCAACGTACTGGGATCGATCAAAGCGGGAGACTGGATCAACCTGGGCCTGACTCTTGCTCTCACTTCCGGCCATCCTTACAATCTCACGACCGGGAGAGATGACAATGGTGATAGCGTTGCCAGCGACCGCCCAGCCGGAGTCCGGCGCAACAGCTTGCAAGGACCGGGAGCGGCTACACTCGATGCGCGATGGTCAAAAGAGTTCCAGCTAAAAAAGACCGGGAAAGAAGACGGGCCGACGATTACCCTCGGCCTTGCCGCGTTCAATGTTTTCAATCGCACGAATTATCTGGGTTTCGTCGGTAATCTCAGTTCACCGTTTTTTGGTCTCCCGGTTGCAGCCCGACCAGCGCGGCGCCTTCAACTCAGCTTTGGGTTTACGTTTTAGTGTTCGGCAGCCGGCCAGTAGGATCTGAGTCGCTGTTGTCGGACTCATTCAGAACACGGGCGACCCTTACCCAAAGACGCATTCCAGATTCTTATGCTCACCACGCTGTAGCTCCCGATAATCGTCTTCTTAAGCGAGCAACATCCTAAGAGAGCAATATCCATACGCAATGATGATCAACCGCTACGCTCGTCCTCCAGTGAAAGTGATTGGTAGTACGATCTCAATTAAGAGGCCGCCGGCCTCCGCGTTCGAAGCGGCGATAGTTCCGCCATGTATTCTCACCGCACGCTGACTGATGGACAGACCCAGACCGAATCCGCCTGATTGGCGATCGCGCGCCTCAGCGACCCGATAGAATGGGCGAAATATGTTTGCCAGCGCCGCTTGCGGAACGCCCGCTCCATGATCGCGCACACTAATGATCGCGCGTGAGTTCCCATCAACGCTCTGGCGACGGACTGCTATCTCAACTTCAGTGCCTTCAGGCGTGTGAAACACTCCGTTACGAACCACATTCTCGATAGCGCTGCGCAAGAGGCTCTCGTCGCCATAGGTAATGCATTCCTCGTTCGTTACCACTCGCACCTTGCGGTTGTGGCTCCGTGCTTCGAAGTCGGCGTCCGCTTCGACATCATTGACCAGGCGCTTAAGATCAACCAGCGTGTTTTCCGACATGCTGGAGTCACTCTCCAAACGTGCAAGCGTAAGCAACTGGCTAATGAGGTCACTTAAACAGCCCGCCTCGCGCTCGATGCGGTCCAGGGCCCACTCGACTTCGGGGCCGTCCCCCTGCCTTGCCAGCTCGAGCGCAATATTCAATCGCGAGAGGGGCGAACGCAACTCGTGGGAGATGTCGTGGAGCAGCCGCTGCTGTGTGGCCATTAAGGTCTGCATGCGCTCCGCCATAATATCGAAGTCGCGCCCCAGATCGGCAAGCTCATCGCGCCGCCTTCCCTGTGCCGCCCCCACGCGTGCCGTAAGGTCACCGGCCGCGAGTTGTTGCGTTGCTCCCCGCAGCCTGGTCAGAGGCGAGCTGATGTATCGCGCCAGGCCATAACAAAGAACTCCGGCCGTCAGGAGCACGGCAATCAATTGCGCCCACCAAACGCGTGGGGAAAAAGGCGGGAACATCCTTGGGGGTCTGGGAATATCACCCACAAGAACGTACCTTTGCCCACTGGGGCCCGTCGCGCCGCTTGATGTGAGTTCAGTCTGACCGCTTCTCGTCGGCGTGGGCCTGCGTTCCATTTCGTTGCCGACGCTTTGCGCATACGCTTCTGCTTCCGAAGGCACCGTGCGACCAGTGACCTCGTTGCCCCTTCGGTCAAAAAGGTAAGCTCGCGTTCGAGTGCTCTCCTCCAGAAGGTTCAGGTAATCCTTAGCTGCGGTCTGTCCGTCGCGCTCAAATTTCTCTGTCGCTGTGATGGCATACGGGCGAGGCTTGTGCTTTGTGTAGAAATGTCAAGAATTTCGATTTGCGAAACGCGATTTTCGAAATTCCCTTCTATTGTCGCTTAAGAATTCTTCGCAAACTCTTCACAAACTGTTGTCCGGCGTCGAGCGTCTAAGCAGATGTGAAGAGGCACACTGTATGAGAGACCTGTTTTCATCGCACGAGTCTGGCGCCTGGGGTCGGAGTGCAGAACCAACTCAACCAGCCACACTCTTGCAGATCTCGACTGAGTACTCTTGATTGACGCCGTTGAGTAGGAGAAATCGCGGACACAGAATCAGCGACTTTTACGGTTGCGCTGACTTGATCTAAGAAAGGAGTAAAGTGTGGCAAGAAGAACATCGACACTTTTATTAAGCAGACGACAAACTCTTCGCCTCTTGGGAGCGGCCGGAGGCACGGCATTTGTTGGGTTGATAGTTGAGCCGGCAGCAGAGCTTTTGCCGATAGCGCGACGCAGCGCCGTGGTAAACGCCGCCGCTCTTGACTGCGTTGTCAAACCGCAGTTGACCGAAGGACCCTATTTCGTGGACGAAAAACTCAACCGCTCTGACATTCGAACCGACCCCACAACCGGCGTTGTGTCAGCGGGCGTGCCGCTCATACTTCAATTCAATGTCAATGGCTTGGGTGGTGGCACATGTGCGCCCGTCCCCAACGCCTACATGGACATCTGGCACTGCGACGCAGCAGGCAGTTATTCCGATATCAGCAATGGTGCGGGGCAGGCCAACACGAGCGGTAAGAAATACCTCCGCGGTTATCAACTGACCGACAGCAACGGGGAAGTTCAGATTACGACCATCTATCCCGGATGGTACTCCGGCAGAGCTGTTCACATACACTTCAAGATCCGCCTTTTTACGGGGTCTCAGACGACATACGAGTTTACCTCGCAGCTATTCTTCGATGACGCTCTGACTGATCAGGTCTACACACAGAGTCCGTACAGTGCCAGAGGAACCCGCAACGTACGGAACAGCAAGGACGGCATCTACAATGGGGGCGGTTCGCAGTTGCTGCTCAATCTAACGCAAAGCGGACAGGGCTATGCGGCGACCTTCAACATCGGGCTGGAAGGAATCACCGGCACACCGCCTGTACCAAGTGCTGCGGCGACCATCACCAGCGCCTACGTATCCGGCAAGAATTTGTTTGTGACGGGTCTCAATTTCAGTTCCGACGCCATTGTGTTCATAGACGGGCAGAGATACAAGAAGACCGATAACGATGAGTCAAGTCCATCGACGATGCTGGTTGTCAGGAAGGCGGGCAAGAATATCGGCGTAGGTCAGACCGTCGCTATCCAGGTCCTAAACTCGGACAACACGCTCTCGACAGCGTTCTCCTACACGCGCTCCTCATAAACCGAAACTTCTTTCAAGCCGTTGGATGACGCCAACGGCTTAGCGGAGCAGGACCCTTGGTGAGGGAGGAGATGATAAGCGGGACATTCATAAAGGCTGTCTGGGTCAAACACAGCCCATATTCATACGGGGTAATAACGGTCTCCGCTTATCATCTCACCGCAAATGGCCGGCACCAGAAATTGACAAAACTCAACGGACACTTAACACATTCTTGACGATTGTCTCGGCGCTGGCGGCGTTCAACGGTAGGAAGGGCTGGTGGACTATCTGCAGTCTGGCCGACTCCGTCTCTGTTGTCTGCTCAAAGTGCCCGCGCCTGAGCCTGGAGCGCTCGGCGCCAAAGAGTTGGGCAGAAAAAAACAGAGGGTAAGTCTATCAGCCCGGTAGCATCGCTCATCAGTGAGTAAGCGTCGTTCCAAACGCGATGAGAATAATCAAGGAGAAGTTATGAAACGTTGGGCTCGATCGATCAAACAATGGTTGCCTTTCCTGTTGCTTGTTTCACTCACTTCCGTTTTTCACGGTATTGGCGAGGTGGTAGTGTCGCACGCAGCAGCCCTTGTCGGCCAGAGCCGCACTCTGCCTCTGCCTGTTTCCGGATCTCACGCTTTTATTAGTTACAAGTCGGAGAGCAAGGTCGGCTGTCGCGAAGCCACCCAGGACGAGGCCAATGCATTGAAGCGTCGCGGCAATCAATCTCTGCACGTGATCTCTCCGACTGGTAAGGTCCGCAAGCAAAGTCTTTCAACCGAAAGCGTGGGATTGCAGATTGTTCTGCGCGCAACAGACCAGCTCGAGGGCTACCCCGCGGCGAAGGCTGCTTTCCTGAATGCGGCCCTAAACTGGAGAGCGACCAACGCTGCCTTGGTCAGGGGCGGCCACGGAGGGCCGCCCCTACAGGTGCGACTATGGTTGCAAATCAGTATGGGATTTAGAGGATTGGTGCCGAAGGGGGGACTCGAACCCCCACGGGTTGCCCCATACGCCCCTCAAACGTACGTGTCTACCAATTCCACCACTTCGGCACATTCGCAGGACTGCTGGTTGCCAAGCGCTTCGGACTTCCTCAGGGGTTCGAATGTAGCCCGCTCGACTACTTATTAGGCTTCTTCCCGCTCGGCTGCTTTGACTGAGGGGTCGTCTGCGTCTGAGCGCCTGGTGAAGCCGGAATCGTCGAGTTGCCCGGTTGCTGAGTCCCCGGCTGGGGGCTTAGAGCTGGCGGCTCCGTGGCCGCCCCGGGTGTTGCCGCTGGGGCCTGGTCAGCAGGCACGGGTGGTGGTGGCGCCGGGGCTGACTCGGCGGGCACGCTTTCGCCAACCGACTTCCGACCTGTATTCCAACTGGGGATCGCAAACAGGAATGCGATCAAGAAGAAAACAATCGCTGCCCCTATCGTGATCTTTGCCATCACCGTAGCCGTGCCACGCGGTCCAAAAGCCGAAGAGTTAGCTCCCCCGCCGAATACCGCCGCCGCGTCGGATTTCCCCGGTTGCAGCAACACAAACAAGATCAAGACGAAGCACGCAATGATGTACAACGTCATTAGCAGATAATAAAGCAAGTTCCCGCCCTACCTATTCTTTGTAGTTGACTATCCTCGCGAACGAGTCTGCCTCGAGGCTCGCGCCCCCCACCAACGCTCCATCAATGTCGGCTTCACTCATCAGGGAGGCGATGTTGTCGGGCTTCACGCTGCCACCGTAGAGGATTCTCATTCCTTCTGCTGTCCCAGCGCCAAACATCTCTCGGATGCGTGATCGGATGAAGGCGTGCATCTGTTCGGCCGTCTCTGGTGTCGCGGTACGTCCGGTGCCGATTGCCCATACGGGCTCGTAAGCAACGATGATACGAGACGCATCTGACAGTGTCAAGTTACGCATTCCGTGCTCTAACTGCCGGCCCACGACCTCTTCAGCGCGCCCCCCATCGCGATGCTCGAGCATCTCTCCGACACAGACAATGGGCAATAGACCGGCGGCCAGAGCAGCCAGAATCTTCTTGTTGACTGACTCATCCGTCTCGGCGTAGTACTGCCGGCGCTCCGAGTGACCGATGATGGAATACCGAGCGCCGGCCTCCCGAATCATCGTCGCAGAGACTTCGCCGGTGAAGGCGCCAGGTCCGGACTCCGCGGCAACGTCCTGCGCCGCTACCTGAACGTTGGAGCCTTCCAGGCGGTCGGCCAGCGGCTTTATCGCGGTGAAAGCCGGTCCGACCACGATGTCACAGTGAGTCGAAGCCACGACCAGGGGCTTGAGCGCCTGAGCAAATTCGACAGCTTCCTGAACTGTCTTATACATCTTCCAGTTTCCGGCGATGAGCGGTCTTCTCATAAGGTTTATCGTGGTTGTCAGTCATGAAAGGTCAAGTTTCTAATTCCCGGCGGTTCTCCCTTGTCCCTTTATCTCTGCGCACTCTTCGCGTCCTTTGCCCTCTGCGGTGAAGTTGCCATCACTTGCCCATCACTTCCCGGGGGGTCTCTCCGCCCGCGACAAGAGGATGCTCTTTCGTGTTGACTTGCCATCCGACTTGACTTCTATTAAGGCCTCACTGCTCTTGCCCTTCCTCAGTTCCCATTTGAAGTACTCGGGATCACGTGTGTTGCTGACAATCGTCCAGCCATTCTTCTTGATCGCCTGATCGTAAAACTCGGCTATGCGTTCATAGGATGCCGCTGTTTCGAGCATGAACATCCCCGCCTCGATTCCGTTTATGGGGCCGACCTGAGCATAGGTTCTGGTCGCCCGTGGATAGCGAGGAAGGTCCTTGAACTCGCCCGTGTTCTGATCCAGGAATTGCGGCGGCTTGATCTCGGTTGATCGAGGGGTGGCCGTGGATTCTCCCTCCACCGGCAGCGAAGGCGCCGGCTGCTCGGGTTTCGCTTGCTGGTCTGCGCTCCCGGAGGGGGGAGCAGGCTCTGCGGCCGCGTCCGCTGATGGCTGTTGCCTGGCTCGCTGCTCCCTGGACTTTTCGCTTTCGCTGGGCTGGACGTCGCTGTAGGCGGGCTTGTGATGACAAGCCACCGAAAAAAGAGCTGCCGCGGTCACCATCAAGAAAAGGAATCGGATACAACTTCTGCGAGTCACTTAACCTCCATCTATCTATCCGGCCATCTATCTATCCGTCAGGGCCGCGACACCCGGCAAGACGTCTCCCGCCAGAAACTCCAGAGAAGCTCCTCCCCCGGTCGAGACGTGTGCGATGCGGTCGGCCACTCCGGCTTCGGTCACTGCAGCAACCGAATCGCCGCCGCCCACTATCACAGTTGCGCCCGATGCCGCGACGGCCTGAGCGAGCGCGCGAGTCCCTTGATCGAAGGGCGGGTGTTCGAACATACCCATCGGCCCATTCCACACTACCGTCTTCGCTCCTGCAACTCTGTCTGAAAACGTGCCGATAGTGTCTGGCCCAATGTCCAGCCCGGCCTCCCCTGGAGCAATCTCTCGCACTGAGCATGCGCGGGGCACGACCGACTTACGATCTGTATCCCAGGCAGCTTTGTCGACAACCAGGTTGTCGGTCGGAAGTAAGAAGGCGACGCCCTTCTTTTCTGCGCGAGCAAGCAGATCTCGCGCGATATCCAGCTTGGCGTCCTCAACCAGTGAGCGGCCAGTCTCGACCCCCTGAGATTTCAAGAATGTGTACGCCATGGCGCCGCCGATCAGAATCGTATCGGCGGATTTCAGCAGGTTCTCGATCACTCCGATCTTATCGGACACCTTGGCCCCCCCGAGTATCACAACGAAGGGCCGGTCGGGATTCTCGATTGCGTGGCCGAGGTAACGCAGCTCCTTCTCCATCAACAAGCCGGCCGCTGACTTGTCAACGAAATGAGTAATCCCTTCGGTAGATGCATGGGCGCGGTGGGCGGTTCCGAACGCATCGTTAACGTAGACATCAGCCAATTCGGCAAGCTGTCGCGCGTAGTCAGGATCGTTCTTCTCTTCGCCCTCGTGGAAGCGCAGATTTTCAAGCATCAGCGCTTCGCCATCGGCGAGTGCATCGACCATGGCACGCACTTCGGGACCGACAGAGTCCGGGGCGAGCTTCACCTCTTTCCCGAGCAACTCAGAGAGTCGCCGAACTGCCGGCTTGAGCGAGTATTTGGGATCCGGCTTACCCTTGGGCCTTCCCAGATGCGATGCCAATACTAACCGCGCGCGGTGATCGAGGGCGTATTGGATGCTCGGCAGAGCGGCTCGAATACGAGTGTCGTCGCTAACCTCGCCGCTTTCATCCATCGGAACATTGAAGTCCACTCGCATAAAGACGCGTTTGTCGGCGAGGTCCAGATCGGTGATTGAAAGTTTTGGCATAGGAAGAACGTGATGCGTGAAGCGTGATGCGTGACTCCTGATCCGTGATGCGTGATTCGTGATCCGTCGGGAAGCTTAGCTGCGCTCCGGAGTCAGGCTTGTTAGACGACAGTCGCGGCCGCGCTTCACGCATCACGCATCACGCATCACCCTTCACGCATCACGCATCACGCATCACGCATCACCCCTCACGCATCACGCATCACGCATCACGCATCATCCTTCACGCATCACGCTTCACGAGTCACGCTTCACGCATCACGCATCACTAATCACGCCTACAGTCCCTGCTCCACCAGAAACGCAACAAGATCAACCACCCGACATGAGTAGGCCCACTCGTTGTCGTACCACGAGAGCACTTTGATCAGCGTGCCGTCGACGACGTTGGTGTACTCCGCATCCAGGACCGACGAATTGGAGTTCCCGCGGAAGTCTATGGATACGAGCGGCTCTTCGCAGTATTGAAGAATTCCGTGTAACGTCCCCTCGGCAGCCTTCTTCATAGCCGCGTTGACTTCAGCCTTGTTCGTGCTCTTGTCCACTTCGACCACCAGATCGACGATAGATACATTCGGGGTCGGAACGCGAAGCGCGAAGCCGTCGAGTTTTCCTTTGAGCGCGGGCAGAACGAGGCCGATGGCTCTGGCGGCGCCCGTTGTGGTTGGAATGATCGACAGCGCTCCTGCCCTCGCTCGACGCAAGTCCTCGTGCGGCAGATCCAGCAGTCGCTGATCGTTCGTGTAGGAATGGACCGTAGTCATCAATCCTTTCTTAATTGTGAAGCTTTCGTGCAACACTTTGGCGATTGGCGCCAGGCAGTTCGTGGTGCACGAGGCGTTCGAGATGACATGGTGTTCCCTGGGCTTGTATGCATCCTGGTTAACACCGAGCACTATCGTTACGTCTTCATTCTTGGCAGGAGCCGAGATGATTACTTTCTTTACCGAATCGTGAAGATGTTTGGCCGCGTCGTCACGCCTGGTGAACAGACCGGTTGATTCGACAACTACCTCCGCGCCGACTGAACCCCAGTCGATCTTGCCCGGGTCGCGCTCGGAGAAGACGCGAAACTCGTCACCGTTCACCGTGATTGTGTTCTCGCCGGCTTGGATGTCAGCGTCGAGATTGCCGAGCACTGAGTCGTACTTGAGCAGGTGAGCCAGTGTCTTTGTGTCGGTAATGTCGTTAACCGCGACAAAGTCGATGTCGCCGCGATGCATCGCCGCGCGGAATATGTTACGTCCAATTCTGCCGAACCCATTAATGCCAACTTTGGTCCCCATCTCTAAACCTCCGTTCAAACCTCGCCATAAGTCCTTCGCGCGTAGCAGGACGCGCCTCGAGCCAACGAACGAACTTAGCGAATGGCCTCGGCGCGTGTCAAGGCAAGCCAGTTGTAAGAGCTTCGAGTCTGGTTCAACGCAAAGGCGCGAAGACGCAAGGACGCAAAGGGAGCGCAGACATCTGATCCTCGGGGTCTGCACCCCTTCGCGTCCTCGCGCCTTTGCGCCTTTGCGTTGAAGCCCCCGGCGGTCGCGAACATTCGCGCTGTTCGAGGATTGATCACCCCAGGAGCGATTTCACCTTCGCCACAATCGCGCTGCGGTCAATGCCGTACGCAGCCAGAAGCTCCTCCGGCTTGCCTGAGCGAGGAACCTCGCGAACGGCCAACTGATGAACTCTGATTCCTTCGGGCGCCACGGCGCTCGCAACTGCGTCGCCGATGCCTCCGGATGCCGAATGATCTTCGACAGTGAGGATCAACCCCTGCGTCTCTTTCCCCGCCGCGCGAAGAGCCGCTTCGTCAATCGGCTTCACAGAGAAGACGTCGATCACACGAACCGCGATCCCTTCCCTCTTGAGGTCCTCGTATGCCGCGAGCGCTTCAAACAGAGTTACTCCGCCGGCGACTATGGTCAGCTTGTCATCTGCGCTCCGCTTCACGACTTTTGCTTGCCCGACCTTGAACACCTCCTCGTTCGAGTAGATCACCGGCGATTTCGGTCTGGTCGTGCGGATATACACGATCCCTTTCGTCGAGGCGGCCAGGCGAACTGCGTGGTCCGTCGATACCGCGTCAGACGGATAGATGACCGTGGACCCCTCGATCGCCCGCATCATCGCAAAGTCCTCGAGCGCCATCTGGGAAGGCCCATCCTCTCCAATCGACACGCCCGCGTGCGACCCGCAGAGCTTGAGGTTGGATTGCGAGACTGCTGCCATCCGGATCTGGTCATAAGCTCGAGTGAGGAAGCAGGCGAAGGTTGATGCAAAAGGGACCTTGCCCATCGACGCGAGCCCGACCGCCGCGCCAACCATATTCTGCTCGGCAATGAAGGACTCAAAGAACCGATCGGCATGAGCCTTCATGAACTTCTCTGCGAAGGTTGAGTTTTTTGTGTCGCCATCGAGGGCAACGACCTGCGGGTTCCAATCTCCCAACCGGGCGAGAGCGGCTCCGTACTCTTCACGAGTGGCAATCTGCTGACCCAACGTGTAGCTGCCGGCAAGAGGTTGTGTCGCGGAGACGGCAACCGGCGCGGATCTTCCCTCGGGCGTTTTCATTTTCATGCCGCTCGCTACGGTGATCGTGGGTTGCAGTTCGGCGAGCGCGCGCTCCAGCTCTTCGCCCTTCTTGAATGCCTTGCCGTGCCAGCCGTCTTTGTCTTCAACGAAAGAGACTCCTTTCCCTTTCTTCGTCAAAGCTACAATGACCGAGGGCTTCTCTTTGACGCTCATTGCCTCGTCGAGGGCTGCGACTATCTGGACCATGTCGTGTCCGTCGATGGCTACGGCGTGGAATCCGAAGGCCTCGAAGCGGCGGCGGTAGACGTCGACGTCGTGGCCGTACATCGTTGCCTGGCTCTGCCCCAGTCGGTTCACGTCTACGATGCCGATCAGATTATCCAGCTTGTAGTGCGATGCGATCTCGGCCGCTTCCCAGACTGAGCCTTCTGCGGCCTCGCCGTCACCCATGACAACGAAAATTTTGTTGTCGACTTTGTCGAGGCACTTGCTCGACAGCGCCATGCCCGCGCCGCATGACAATCCCTGCCCAAGCGAACCGGTCGCGACTTCGACCCACGGCAGGCGCGGCGTCGGGTGGCCTTCGATCTCGCTGCCGAACTGGCGAAGAGTCAGGAGGCGATCGACGGAGAACGCTCCCGCTTCAGCCCAGGCCGCGTAAAGCAACGGCGCTGCGTGCCCTTTTGATAGCACGAACCGGTCGTTGACCGGGTTCTTGGGATTGGCCACGTCATACCGCATTGCGTGGAAGAAGACCGCCGCCGTAATATCAGCTGCCGACATGCATGAAGTCGGATGTCCGGACCCCGCTTCCGACGTAGCGAGGATTGAGTGAACCCGGAGCTTGTTGGCCATCGACTCAAGCGCTTGAATCGTGTCCTGGTTCGTTCGGGCAGATTGTTCCATTGAATGGCTCCTCAACAAAATAGACTTATGAAGAATCCGAAAGCAAGAATCACCGCGCCAGTCGCCGGCTCTTCGTCGTCACTTTAGGAAGAACGAGCGTGTCTTAACTGGGGTCTTTTCGGTTTCGCTTTAACCGTCGTGACCGTCGATTAGTCACTATACACAACCCATCCGGCAGGTTCAACGCGAGCGATTCACATAGGATCTGGGATTTAGGATTTAGGATTTAGGATGCCGATCGCATCTAAGGCGCCTTCAAGTGAGCGACCCTAAATCCTAAATCCTCGATCCTCGATTTCCGGCCTGCGCGCACGCTCACCTTGACAACCAACCAGAGCCGCCATACCCTGCGAGTCTGGGTTGATGAAACCGTTTTCGACGTAGCGGGCTGTTGAAAAAGAGGAATAAATACGAACACAGAGACACGAAGAAACATAGCAGGACCGGGTTCAGGAGCCAAAAGCATGGACAGGATAAGCCTCTCCGAAAAACTTGCCCTATTCAGCGACTATTGGAGTCCAAAGATAGTCGGCGAGATCAATGACTCGCACGTCAAACTCGTTAAGCTCAAAGGCGAGTTCGTCTGGCATCACCACGAGAACGAAGATGAGTTGTTTCTCGTGATCAAAGGGAAACTGCTGATCAAGCTGAGGGACGGTGACGTCACCCTTGAAGAAGGAGAGATGGTCATCATCCCCCGAGGCGTAGAACACATGCCGGTAGCCCGGGAGGAAGTGCATGTGCTGCTTCTGGAACCGAAGTCGACAGTCAACACGGGCAATGCTGGAGGCGAGCGCACCGTCGCCGCTCCGGAATGGATTTGAACCAGCCGAGACCGCTAATGGAACTCCGGACTCACCACTACGAGACCGAATCCCCGGATGAGGAATCAACCCGTCAGGCGTTATCCGGCGCGCGCTACCAACCCCGCCATGGCCTCAGCATCCCGAGCGTCACGATTCTGGACAGCGGCGGGCACGTCATCGAGGAACAACAGCGCAAGGTTTTTCGCCACAATGTCCAACAGGGCTTCGGCGCCGACATCATCTTCGGCGGAGGCACTACCGGCGAATGGAACCGCATCACGAACATCGAGCGGCAGCGCCTGATATGGATTGAAGCCGACGAGATCGCCCGCCTGAACCGTGAGATCAGAGCGGCCGGGCAACAGCCGATCGAAGCGTGGGTAGGAATTACATCTGAGACCCGAGCAGAGACTCTCTTGAATCTCGAATGCGCCCTCGATGCCGGGGTTGATGCCGTGGTAGTGGCGCCGCTTTCAATTCACGATCTCGGCGATGTCGTGACGTTCTTCCAGCGTGAGGTGAGCGATCTGTTCGACCATCGCGGCCGATGGCTTCCGGTTTTCCTCTACGATAACGCGGACATCGCCATAGATCCGCGCGCCTCGCACATCCGCACTCGCAACGTTAAGCGATTGAGCCGGCTCCCGTTCATCTCCGGAGTCAAGGTATCCGCGTCGCGGCGCGTACTCGGCAACTACACCAAGGGAGCGCTGCATTTCAAAGACAAAGGCGAGTTCGGCATCTACGTCGGAAACGCGATGCTGATGTTTCAAACGTTCAGGCTCGACGACGGACTGATGGGACGGGTGCGTGAATACTGGAACCGCTATCTGCTTCACAATGAACTGCCCATCGGAGTCGTGTCCGGACCAGCCAACGTGTTGCCTCGCGAATGGCAGCGCGCCTGGCGAGCGTGCTACGCCGGCGACGACCGACTGATGCCGGTCTACAAGGCGGCCTTCGACCGGTTCAACGCCGCGTGCAATTTCGGAGAGGGTAGTAAATCGGTGGAGAAGATGACGGCGTCGTTGAAGTACGCGTTGAAGCTGGATTCCATCATCGAATCGGACCTGGTTGCCGCAGGGACGCCGGCCCTCGCGGACGATGAGCGTCGCGAATTTGCCGTTCGATACTCGAAGCTTAAGAAGGAGCTGTCGGCCGCCACAAACCCAATTTGGATAACCCGCCCCGCGCGCTAGGCTAAGGCTAGGGCTAGTACTCAGTCACTGTGAATGTGATACATGTGCTCGCCGAATCCCACCCACGGCAG
>JBGPFL010000005.1:0-19576 GCA_041483295.1 Blastocatellia bacterium
AAGGAGGTGTAGGATGAAACAGTTATTACTCGTGCTTGCCTCTCTTCTATTGCTCATCGTCAACGCAGCTTCACCGGCTGTAGTCGCCCAAAGGCGTGAGTGCAGCCTTGTGGTTACTCCGAAGGTCGGAGCCGGTCATACGACCTACGAGATCGGCGGAGAACGGTTTTCTGCGGGCGAGCAGATCAGAATCGAAGCCGTCAATCGCAGGACAGATCAGGGCTATGTATTCTTCCTCACGCCAACGACGGCCAGCTTCTCCGGTATTTTCGTCGGCAAGGACTCCGATGGCTTTTTCTATCGCGTGGCGCCTGGGAGTTGGAGGGTGGAGGCGAAAGGAGGGGGCTGCAAGGCCAAGACGGATTTCATGGTATCGGGCGTGGCAACTGGGGTCTGGGGCGGTGAACAGGTGCGCCTGGACACCTCCGATCAGGGCGCGACGCTCTTAGCCCGGTGCGCCTCTGGTTCAATAAGTGAGCCCATCGTCCCCGACGTCAACGGTAAGTTTGAGGCTAGGGGTCCCCTCCTTATAGACGGCCCCGGTCCTAGCAGGAGGTTCGGATCCGCCGTCTATACCGGCCAGACGGATGGAAACACGATGACGCTCACCGTCACGGTCGAGGAGAATACCTCGATCCGGCTGACGTATATGCTGACCTTCGGCAAAGAGGTTGAGGTCGGGCACTGCCCTTTCGTGTAACGGGAGAGCTCTAAGGAATCTTGTTGAGAGCAACAACTCTCCAGACCAGAGCCAAAATTTGGGCGCCTACACAGAACCCCGTTTTTTGTGTCTAGATTTTGGTCGGAAAGAGCTTTCCCGATCGGAACCACCTTCAGACGTGGAAGAAAAGCCGTCCAGCCGGTGTCTATGTCGGGCGATTGTGAACACAATGTCTCTTCGCGCCCGTGTGGTCTCATTGCTTGCCTCGATAACTGTGGCTGCAAATCCCTCTGTTGCCCCACGCACCCAACTGGCCGATGAAGCTCCGCTGCGCGCCATCGCGCAGCGGTACCTGGACGCATACTCGAAAAAGGATTTGAGCGCGCTGATGGAATTGTGGAGCCTGAGATCGGGGGATATGGCTCAGAGATTCATGGCCATGGCGCAAGCTTTGCCAACCGGAGACTCCTCCTTCTCGAATGTCATCGTCTCGCGCATCAACGTACAGGGGAACAGAGCGACACTTGAGATCGCGGCGGATCTCTCGGTACGAGCTGCGAACGGAGAGGCTCACGTCGAGAAATTCACGCGGAGCCTCGCGTTGGTCAAGGAAGGCGGAAACTGGAAGATCTGGTGGGAGGTCCCCCCGTCCCAGGAGGTCGCGGACTTCCTGAAGAAAGGCTCTGACTGGAAGACCTCCGCCTCGCTTCCGCTCGAAGAGCAGTTCGCGACGGCTCTGCTTGAAGCGACCCCGGACGACCAGCGCTCGTTGCTGAATGAAAATAGTGAGATGGTCAGGGTTGGGCTGAGAAAAGCTCTCATCAAAATGGCCGAGGCTTTTCAATCTCGGGGATCAACTGCAAGAGCGATCGATGGCTATCGACTCGCGCAGAAGGTCGCCGAAGGCCTGGGAGATAAGGAAGGCGTTGCGCTCTCTCACCTCGGTATGGCAGCGATCAACCGAGCCGCCGACAGCCTGTCCCAAGCGCTCGAGCGCTATCAAAAAGCCCTCGCGTTGTTTCAAGAGATCGGTGACAAGCCTCACGCCGCCGCCGTATGGAGCGGTATCGGAAAGACGTATGCTCAACAACGCGACCAGACGAAGGCGCTCGAGAGCTACAACAAGGCGCTCTCAATCTTTGAAGCGCTGAAGGACAGAGCGCAAGTCGCCGATATGATGGAAGAGATCGGCAGCATCTATTACGTTCAGAAAAAGTATGTCGAGGCAATCGATCTCCTGGAAAAGTGTCTTGCGATCAATGAGGCGCTCGGAAGGAAGGCCGAGGTTGCCGTCGCTCTGAGGGACATAGGAAACGCAAAGTACTATCAGGAAAACTACGAAGGGGCGATCGAATACTACTTGAAAGCCGTAGCCGCTTTCGAAGTCGTCAAAGACGCGCCGGCCATTGGCGAAACGATGAACTACCTGGGCGGAGCCAGCTACTTGCTTGCAGACTATGATAAGGCGCTCGAGTACTACCAGAAGGCGTTGGTATTCGAAGAGGGGTTTGCGGACAGGCGGGGCGCGGCAAGGTCACTCTTCGGACTTGGCTCGAGCCTTTACGCGCTGGGCGATTTCGCGGCCGCGCTCGATTACTCTTACAGAAACCTCGCGTTGCTCGAATCGTTGCGCGACAAAACGAGTATGCCGGATACCCTTCGCCTCATAGGCTTTGCGCACCTTAGACATCGAGACTACGACTCTGCGTTAAATGCTTATCGGCGATGCCTCGGGCTCTACGAAGAAGGCGGCGATAAGCTGAACGCCGGTCTTGTGCTGATCGAAATTGGAAACATTCTCTACGCTCAACGCAGTTTCGATCCGGCGATGGAGAGATACCGCACGGCGCTCGGATACTTCGAGTCCCTCAAGAAGACGGAGGGGATAGCGGCTTGTTTCGGGGGCATTGCGTCTGTTTACTATGCCCAGCGCGTCTATGACTCCGCCCTCGACTTTTTTCAAAAGAGCCTGTCGCTTTATGAATCCTTGAACGCCGCGGAGCATATAGCACTCACACTGCAAAGCATAGCCGGCGTCCACTATGCGCAACGGGACTACGCCAGATCTCTCGAGTTCGCGGACCGCTCGGCGACAATCGCGAGGGAGGCGAAGAGCCAGCAGGTCTTGTGGCAGGCCCGCTTTACCGCAGGAAGCGCCCATCGCGCTCTCGATCACGCCGATGAAGCTCGCAAAGCCTTCGAAGAATCGATCGCGACCGTTGAAGCGATGCGAACCCAGTTGATTGAGGATGAGCAGGCGCCCCCGTTCTTCAAGGAGAAGAACGCCCCTTATCTTGCGATGGCGCAATTGCTGCTCGCTCAAAACGATACTCGAAGCGCCTTTTCTATCGCTGAGAGCGTCAAATCCCACTCGCTGTGGGACATCCTCCGAGGCGCCAGATTGAGGATCACGCGGAGCATGACCCCCCTGGAACAGAAACAGGAGCGAGCGCTGACAAAGACGCTCGCTTCGTTGACGCGACAGCGTGACCGGGATAGACAGTTGAGCAACCCCATCATCTCCTTGCCGCGAGAATTGCTCCGCAACAACCGGCAGCCGGCGATTGAAGCGCGCCTTCAGATGACCGAAACGCGATTGCAAAAGGCGCGTCAAGAGTATGAATCGTTCAAGAAGAGACTCTATGCGGCCCATCCTCAGGTAAGGACGCTTCGAGGCGAAGCTCCAGCGCTGAAAGTGGAAGAGGTAGGTCGTTTGCTGGACGCACACACGGCGCTACTCAGCTTTACGGTGGCCGAGGGGGAGACCGTCCTGTTCGTGCTCACTTTGGAGCGGCCCGGGAGTACCGCCGCCGTGAAACTCCAGGCCTACGTCTTGAATACCAGTCGAGATGACCTTGCCGGTCGAGTAGCGAAATTCCGAAGCCTGATCGAGCGGCGAAGCGATGAGGTTCATCGGTCCGCGCGCGAATTGTATGACCTGCTGTTGGCAGCCGCGCGAGATCAGTTGAGAGGAAGAGACCTGCTTGTGATTGCGCCTGATTCTGTTCTGTGGGACTTGCCCTTTCAAGCCCTGGAGCCGGCAGATAATCGCTACCTGGTGGAAGACTGTGCTTTTGTCTACGCGCCGTCTGTGACTTCGTTTCGCGACATGAACAAGGCCATCGCCGCCGCCGAAGCACCGGCCCGGATTCCGACGTTGCTCGCTTTCGGCAATCCCAGTCTTAGTCAGGAGACGCGAGGGCGGGTCAGCCTCTTGAGCAAGGAGTTGAAGTTTGAGGCGCAGGCGGGTGTGGAGAATGAACTGAGATCCGTGAGCGCACTGTATGCCGCTCAACAGACCCGCGTGTATACCGGGGCCGACGCCACCGAAGAGAGGATGAAAGCTGAGTCCGGGCGCTTCGGGATCTTGCAGATATCTGCCCGCGCGATTCTAAGCGATGCAACTCCTATGCGCTCTTCATTGTTGATGGCGCAGTCGCAATCGAGTCCCAAAGAAGATGGCCTGCTTCAGCCATGGGAAATCCTCGGGTTGAATTTGAAACGGGGCGTTGTCGTCATGTCCGAGTGTGAACCAGCGAACAACGCGCCCGCGAGCGGAGATGCCATCACAGGATTCGCCTGGGCCTGGTTAGTTTCGGGTTGCCCGACCGTTCTCTTGAACCAATGGAAGGCTGACGCCGATGATGCCGGGTTTCTCATCGAGCTGCATCGTAGTTTGCGACGGCGTTCCCCTGGAAAGGGTTTGCGCGAATCCGCGCTGAAGATCCTCAAAGGAGAGTACCGGCATCCGTTCTACTGGTCGAGATTCATCGTTGTCGGCAAGGCCCTGTGATTGCGGAATGCGGATTGCGGAATGCGGATTGATCGGATGGCTTGAGCGATCGGTGTCGGACTAACTAGGTTGCTTGCCATAAATCCGCAATCCGCAATCCGCAATCCGCATTCCGCGTGGTAGAATCTGTCTTCGAAGCAAGCGAGCAATCTTAGGAGGGGACTGCGACAGAGTGGCAACCCGAACCATAAGCATCACCGATGCCGTAAGAGTGGAGATCGAGGGACACGCACTTCAAGCGCAGCCCTCCGAGTGTTGCGGGTTGTTGAGTGGCGAAAACGGACTGATCACCCATCTGCACAGGCTTCGCAACACGGCGGAGAAACCGGAGACGCGCTACTTCGCATCGCCTGAGGACCTCTTCACGGCTATGAGGCGCATTCGCGAGGCCGGCCAGAAACTGCTTGGAGTCTACCACTCGCATCCCAGGACGCCGGCCTATCCGTCGGCTTCCGATGTGGAAATGGCCTTCTACCCGGAAGCGATCTATCTTATTGTGTCGCTGGAGCCGGACATCGAGTTGCGCGCGTTCAGGATTGAAGGGTCGAGGATCGACAACGTCGAGCTTTCGGTTGTCGGGGGCCGAGAGGTTTAGGCTGAAATGGGGAACGAGGTGAAGATCACGGCACTGCTGTTTGGACTGGCGCGAGAAGTGGCCGGCTCACCGCAGGTCGAGATGGGGCTTGATAGTCCCGCCACGGTCGAGAGCGCCTTTGCGGAACTCAAGCGGCTTCATCCCAGGCTCGCCCCGATGGAACGCAGTCTATTATTTGCGGTCAACGAAGAGTACGCCGACAGGTCACGGGCGCTGACCAATGGAGACCGCCTTGCGGTTCTTCCTCCGGTGAGCGGCGGAGCGTCCGACGATATATCCGAGATCACTCGCGAGCCCATCGACATTGCAGGCCTCAGAGCGCGCCTGCTCAAAGGAGAGTCGGGAGCGGTCGTAATTTTCGATGGCGTTGCTCGCAATAACACCAGGGGTCGGCCCACGCTATTCCTCGAGTACGACGGGTACAGCGAAATGGCGCTCAAAACCATGGACCAGATAATCGGCGAAGTGCACGAGCGGTGGGGGATCAGCCGCATTGGTATGATTCATCGACTGGGCCGAATCGAGATAACCGAATCGAGCGTCGTGATTGTGGTGACTTCGCCGCATCGCAAGGCTGCCTTCGAAGCGTGTCAGTACGCGATCGACCGCTTGAAGAAGATAGTCCCCATCTGGAAGAAGGAGTATTTCGAAGATGGCGCAGTGTGGGTTGATGGTGAGAAGGAGAGTTGCTAGACAGCTGAATTAAGGTAAAGGGCATCAATGGCTTCGACTCCAGTTTTCAAACAAGCCGGGGAAACAATCTTGAGCCTGCGGGCCAACGGTGCGCCCCAAGCAGGCACTCGTCATCTCCCTTGTTGACGAAGCTCTCCCTGCGCTTGCGCCGCTTCCCGCTTTTGCTTCTCGAACTCGGCCACGCGCGTTTTGATATGAGCCTGCTCGGTGTCATCCTTAATCTCGTGCAGAGTCTTGATCGCTTCATCAAACCGGTACAGGCCCGAATAGCAGTCGGAGATGCCATATAGCGCTCTTCGCCGCGTTTCGGCATTAGTGGTTTCTGCGGCGAGCTTTTGATATACCGGCAACGCCTGCTTATATTGGCCGCGAGCGATGTGATAGATCGACGCCTCGCGCTGGTAAGCCTGCTCGGTCATATCGTCGTAGACCCCGGCTTCAGTCACCTTCTCGTATTCCGTCAGCGCCTGATTGTAGTTCTTCTGATCTACATACAGCTCCGCGATCTTCAATCGAATGCGACGCCGTTCATTCGAATCAACCGTGTCCAGATTCTCAAACTCGGCGATCGCTTCGTAGGAACGCCCCAGTTCAGCCAGCACTTCTGCCAAACGCTCTCGGGCCTTGAAGGCGTCCGGGTGGGAAGGCTCTTCGTTCAGGAGCGCCGCGTAGTGAACGCGAGCCTGGTCGTATCGGTGCAGGTTGAGGTAATAGATATTTGCGAGTTGAAATCGAGCCTCCAGGGATTCCGGGCCGGTAGGATTTGCCGCGATGTAGCGCTCGTATTCTCGAGCGGCGACTTCGTAGTCTCCCGAGTCCCAGGCCTCGGAGGCATGCTTGAGCGAACCCTTGCTGCTCCGGCCGCACGCGTCTATGAGCACGCACGAAAGTATCAAGAGACAAACTTGCCCCGCTATCTGAGAGTAAAAGGGTCGAAATCTTTTCAAATCGATCTCAATCGCAGACGCAAGGGGCCGTTTTTGACCGGAGTCTCGCGCCGCCCCATCTCACTCGACTTCAACGCCGGTTTCAGTGGCATCCTGCTGTTTCTCGATCAGCGAAGCGGATGAAACTATGTCCCCATCGGAGGTATCGATGAGCTTCACGCCCTGCGTCGAACGTCCGGATTCGCGGATGCCCTTGGTTTCAACTCGAATCATCTTTCCCTGATTGGTAATAATCAGGACCTGGCTCTCATCGTTGACAGGGAGCACCGCGACTACCTGGCCGTTGCGCTCGCTGGTCTTCATATTGATCACGCCCTTACCGCCCCGCGATTGGAAGCGATACTCTTCAAGCTTCGTGCGCTTGCCGTAGCCGTTCGCCGAGATCGAGAGCATCTCTTCGTCCCCGGTGACCGCGGCCACGCTGATGACGTAGTCGCCCTCATCGAGCGTGATCCCTCGCACACCATAGGCCGGCCGTCCCATCGGGCGAGCGTCGGTTTCGGCGAAGCAGATGGCCATGCCATCGTGGGTGGCAAGGAAAATCTTCTTCTGGCCGTCGGTTATTTCCGCCGCGATCAGTTCATCGTCGTCGTCGATTCCGATCGCGATGATGCCGTTATTTCGGATGTTGGCGTACTCAGACAGTTCCGTCTTCTTTATCGTTCCCTTGCGAGTCGCCATTATCACGTACTTGCCCTCTTCGAATGCGCGGACGGGGAGGATGCCGGCCACCTTCTCCTCTTTCGGAATGTTGACCAGATTGACGATCGCCTTGCCCCGCCCCGCCGCAGCCGCGTCGGGGATCTCGTGTACCTTCAGCCTGTAGACCTGACCTCTGTCGGTGAAGATCATGATGTAGCTGTGAGCCGACGCGACGAACAGGTGGTCAATGATGTCCTCGGTCTTGAGCGACGCCCCCTTGCGCCCCATGCCTCCGCGACGCTGCGCGCGATAGATCGATACGGGAGTGCGCTTGACGTAGCCCGAGTGAGTGACCGTGATGGCCATGTCCTCATCGGCGATGAGATCCTCTATTGAAAGCTCCGATCCCGATTCGATGATTTCAGTGCGCCGCGCGTCGCCATAGTCTTTTTGTACTTCGCGAAGTTCTTTGATTATCAGGTTGCGCAGGACCGTGTCGTTGGAAAGGATCTCCTGTAACTCGGCGATATGCTGGATGACCTCCTTGTATTCGTCGTCGAGTTTCTGCCGTTCGAGGCCGGTCAGGCGCTGCAACTGCATCTCGAGAATCGCCCTGGCTTGAAGCTCGCTGAACTGGAAGCGTTCCATCAACCCTTCGCGGGCCTCAGGCGCGGTCTTGGATTTGCGAATCAGGGCGATCACAGCGTCGAGGTTATCGAGCGCCTTCTTCAGTCCCTCCAATATGTGAGCGCGAGCTTCGGCCTTCTTGAGATCGAACCGGGTTCGGCGGGTTACGACCTCGCGGCGGTGCTCGATGAAGATGTTCAGCGTGTCGATCAGCGGGAGCTCGCGGGGTTGGCCGTTGACTATCGCCAGGTTGATCACGCCGAAGGATTGCTGCATCTGGGTGAGGCTATAGAGATTGTTGAGTACGAGGTCCGGCATCGCGTCGCGCTTCAACTCGATCACTATGCGCATGCCGTCGCGATCCGATTCGTCTCGAAGATCGGAGATGCCTTCGATCCTCTTCTCGTTTACGAGCTCGGCGATGCGCTCGATGAGTTTGGCCTTATTGACCTGGTAGGGGATCGCGTTGACTACGATGGCTACGCGGTCGGCGCTCTTGCCGGCGCGGTCAATCGAGACCTTGGCGCGCATCACTATAGACCCGCGGCCGGTCTCGTATGCGTTCCTGATACCTTCGCGGCCGTAGATGAATCCGCCGGTAGGAAAGTCAGGACCGGGGAGCATCCCCATCAGGGTCTTCAGTGTGGCGTTCGGGTTCTCAATCAAGTGGACGGTTGCGTCGACGACTTCGTTCAAGTTGTGCGGGGGGATGTTGGTTGCCATTCCCACCGCGATTCCGCCCGAGCCGTTGACCAGCAGATTTGGAATTCGAGTGGGGAGAACCGTCGGCTCTTCGCGAGATTCGTCGTAGTTGGGAATGAAGTCGACCGTGTCTTTGTCTATGTCGGCTAACAGCTCGGTTGCGATGCGGGTGAGCCTGGCTTCCGTGTAGCGGTAGGCGGCCGGCGCATCCCCGTCGACGCTCCCGAAGTTGCCCTGCCCGTCCACCAGCCGATAACGCAGCGAGAAGTCCTGCGCCATTCGCACCAATGCATCGTAGACCGCAGTGTCGCCGTGGGGGTGGTACTTCGCCAACACGTCGCCGACTACCGCGGCTGACTTTTTGTACGGCCTTCCCGGCACAAGTCCGATCTCATGCATCGAGTACAGTATTCGCCGGTGAACAGGTTTCAGACCGTCGCGCGCGTCCGGTAGCGCGCGTCCAATGATGACACTCATAGCGTAGTCCAGATAGCTACGCTTCATCTCTTCTTCAATATTGACTGGAATCTTAAACAGAGGTTCTGACATTCCTTCACTCTCTCCCACGCTGAGACTCAATCGAGCCCGACGCCATGTTCACAAACTCTGCCGGATGAATCTTTGATTGGCGTGCGACCATCCGCGTGCCCTAACATCTTCACTCCGCGAAATCGATGGCGCACAAAATTCCCTGAGCTGTCCCAACTATGGCCGCTTTCTGCCGCCTCATTGAACGGGGTCGTTCTGATTACCTGGAAGATCCTTCCAGGCGTTTTCAAGTAAGGGAAATTCTACCTTAACCCGGCCGGTTTTTCAAAACCGAAAACGGCCGAACCATACAAAAAATCAGATATTTACAGCCTTCGCCGTCAGCACGTTCCACTCTCGGTCCATGACACAGGGGTCGCGGGGACTAGCTCCGAATTTCAGCCGTAAATATCGAGCCTTTCGTCGATCCGAGGGTGGCCAAAGGCAGTCGGTTGGACCGGGGGGCGGGCCGGCTATTGGAGCAGGGTCCGGATCTCTTCGAGTGAACGGCGAAGCTCGTCGTGAAGGTACGGGTTGATGCGCTTTGCCATCGGAAGGTAGTAAGCCTCGGTCGTGCGGATGTACCGCTCCCTCTTATCGGCCCTGGATGAGTGGCCCAGGAATCGCAGATTGTCGAGCCGGTCGCAGAGCTTTACTATCGGTGCACCTGTTTCTCCGGCTGCTTCGATGGCCGCCAGATAGTCGCCCAGACTGACATCCTCGAATTTTGTCAGCAGCCATACGACTCGCGCGACATCTTCGCCAAAGAGCGCGGCAATCTCTTCTCGAGTGGTTGGGCTGTCTTCAATCACGTCGTGCAGCAGCGCGGAGCACACAAGCTTCGGAGAGTAGATCTCAAGCTCATCGACCAGCGAGACAGCGACCCGGAGCGGGTGGAGGATGTAGGGTGTGCCTTCGTCCCGCATTTGACCTGCGTGAGCCGTCTCAGCAGTCTGGTATGCCCGCAGTACCTTTGCGATCTGATGCTCGTCCAGGTGGCTCAGCAACTGCGCTTCAAGGTATTCGTAGCTGCGTTCGTAGGTCATCTAGTTTCACTCTAACAAAGCCGGGTCTCTCTATTCAAACAAGGCAATCCGCGAATCTCGCGAATCTCGCGAATGATTCGTCGCCGTTTGAATCGTTCGCGCAATTCGTGGCGCGCCTTTCGCTTGAGTGGCGGATGGCGCGAAATGTACAATTCGTGTCGAGCAACACGCGCCCGAGAAGACCCTTATGCGAATCGTCATTGATATCTTAAGGCCGCTGGTCTGGTTGGTCTGCCGACTGATGTACAAAGCCAGATTCCATGGGGTCGAGAACGTTCCGGCTGAGGGCGCCTGCATCATTGCACCAAACCACGTTACCTTCGTTGACCCGATTTGGATTACGATCCCTATTCGCAGGCGAATCTACTACATGGCATGGGATGAGCCGTTTGAGATCCCGGTGCTCGGTTTTCTCATGCGAGCCTTCGGCGCGTTTCCTCTGAGTCTCGATCGCATCGACGCATCCGCCCATCGTGAGGCCGTGGCCCGGCTCAAGAAAGGTTGCGCCTTGGTCGTGTTTCCGGAAGGAGGACGTTGTAAGACCGGTAAGATCGAGCCGTTCAAGCTGGGAGCGTTCCGGTTGGCCCTGACTCACGGCGCGCCGATCGTGCCAGTGACAATCGAAGGAGGCTACGAGGTGTGGCCCCGCGGCCGATTACTCCCGCGTTTGTGGGGCCGGATCACCATCACGTACCATCCGCCAATTGAAGTCGAGCGGGTTCCGGATGGGACGTCCAAAGGTGAGCTGCGATCGCGCGCTCGTTTGTTGGCGACCAGGACCAGTGAGACAATTGCCGCCCCCAGGGTCCCTCTCGGTCTTGGAGAAGACGAGAGCAACCCAACAGCGCTCGAGGCTAACTGAGTCCTTAGCCGTTAACTTCTGCAGCGAGAGGCTGCTCTCATTGCAGTTGCATCGGGTCGCCATACTTCAACTCGCGAAGCTTCTTTGCGCTTTCACCCTTCCGGAAGTCCTCGATGACGCTCGCGCGTTTCCTGCCTTGTGCCTCGGAGCGGACATTCGAATTCATCAGCGTCTCCAGCTCCTTCAGGCCACGCTCCGGGTCGCCCATGTGTGCGAAGGTGAGAGCCAGGGCGATTGCGCGGCCCACATAAGCCTCATCTGAAAATTCATCCGCCGTTATGCCGGCGCTCGCTTCCAAAAGCGAGGCTCGCAGTCGCTCGATCTCGCTTCGGTAGAACGCCGCGAAATCGCGAGAGGCGTAGACATATTGTCCAGCTTGCCCCCCTTGCCACGCATAAACCATCGTTGCCGATGGCGCGGCTGCGTGCGAAAGGTCGCCATAAACTTCCCATCGAGCATCGACGACGAGCAGCTCGGCGATGCCATCGCCATTCAGATCGGCGACTTTTTGGAGGGGCCCGGCCGCGATGAGTTGTGCCTTGTGATTGCGGACCTGGTAGATCTCGGTCGGATTACAGCTCCAGCAATTGCCGCCGCTCGAACTCTGGACGATGATCTCTTTGACGCCGTCGCCGTTAATGTCGGTAGCGTTCAGTCGCGCCAACTCGCCTTGAGGCGGAAACGAGAAAAAGAACTCGATGCGTCGAAAGATCGTCTTTGATATTCCCGCGACGTTTTCGATGATTCGGAACTCGAACCCTTCGCTTGGATTTCCAGGCTTGTCGCGCTGAAAGATAGCGGCCAAGTTGTTGCCACCGGCCTCCAAACTGGCTTCCAGAGCCTCTTTCAGCTTCAGACCGCCGGCATTCAGGCGTGAGACTTCAGCCTCGAACTGCGAACTCACGCGAGGAGCCGGCGACGATTGAGCGCGCTGTCCAAGCGCATGCAAGGGCGCCATCTGAGCGGTGACGCCGGCGGCAAAGCCGGCGATGGCGATTACCATCCAACTTCTCACCTGCATCCTCCGAAGCCGACTGAGAGGGGTCGCGAGTCACTTAACCAACCCCGGCCGCCAGATCACTGACCTCAAGACTACGAGTATGTAACCGTACGGCCGCCACTGTCGACCTCCACTTCGACAATGCGAGACTCCGCTCCAGACTCTTGCAATCGTTCTCCCATCGTGGTGCCTATCTCGCGCAGGTGGTCGGTTGCAAACGCGATCATTGTCGAACCAGCGCCGCTCACCGCGACACCGAGCAGTCCGGGATGCTTGTCCGTCTCGTCGTTGAGCTGCAGCACCTCGCGAATGCCCGGTCCGAAAGGCGCGCGATGAGGTTGGTGGAGCCGGTCTCGAAGCGCTTCGCTGATCAGGTCGAGCCGCTGCTCGGATAGCAGGGCCTGCAGGAGAGCGGCGCGCTGAATGTTGAAGACAGCATCAGAAAGAGGGACCTGCTGTGGAAGCGCCCTGCGCATCTCTCGGGTGTCCATCTCGAAGTCGGGTATTGCCAACACGATCTTGACCGATGGCGGCCAGGGGCGTTTGAGGGTGACCAGTGTATTCCGTCCATCGTCTTTCTCGATGACGCAGGTAACAACGAGTCCTCCGAGCAGGCCGGGTGCCAGGTTGTCGCCGTGGCTCTCGAAGTGCATCGCGCAACTGAAGATTTCGTCCTGACTGAGCCGCTCGCGCGACAGGACTTCGTAGACGGATATGCCGGCGATTATCGCGGCGCTACTGCTCCCAAGCCCGCGCGCCAACGGAATCTGATTCTCGACCAGCAGCCTGGCGCCACCGATCTTCTTGCCTCGACGTTCGGCTACAAAGCGAGCGACCCGGGCGATCAGGTTCGACTCATCCGGCGGCAGAGTGTCCGCTCCTTCGCCTGCCCGAACGATCTCGAAGCTATTCGACTCTGCATCCACCGTTACTCGAAGGTAGAGTGAGAGCGCGAGGCCGCAAGCATCGAAACTTGCGCCAAGGTTCGAAGTTGAAGCTGGAATGACTATTTCTGCTTCAGCCATCTATCCCCAGCCGGGATCTGGGTGCTTCCTCGTGCCTTCGGAGGCGAAGCGATCTGCCACAAAGGCACGAAGGCGCACCAAAGGATTTCACAAGCGTAACACTCTTGGTGCTTCTTTGCGTCTTGGTGTCTTCGTGGCAGATGCCCTAACGACGAAGGCACTTTGTGTCCTCAGCTTCTGGTGCCCGCAATGATCTCTACCATGCGTCCGTGAATCAGGCCGTTGCTCGCTATGACTTCGGGTTTGTAGTTCGAGAATGGGTTGCCCTGAAAGTCGGTCACCCGGCCGCCGGCTTCGGCTACAATCAACGCACCCGCCGCCATATCCCACGGACTCAGGCTCAGCTCCCAGAATCCATCGAATCTTCCACAGGCGACGTAACAGAGGTCGAGCGCGGCCGACCCGATGCGGCGCAAGGCCTGCGCGTTCATAGCGAAGTTCGCCCAGTGATCAAGATTGGTCAGAGTCGAGGTCTTGATGTCGTAGGGAAAGCCCGTCGAGAGCAAGCTCTGAATAAAGTCGGCCGTCGAAGAGGGTCGGATCGGACGGTTGTTGAGCGCCGCTCCGCCTCCTCGCTCCGCGGTGAAGAGTTCTTCTCGCATCGGATCGTACACGACGCCGAGTGCCGTTTCGCCCTGGTATTCGAGTCCTATTGAAACACAGAAGACCGGGAAGCCGTGAGCGTAGTTGGTCGTGCCATCGAGAGGGTCTATTACCCAGCGGTAATCCGAAGCGCTTTCGGCCAGGCCGCCCTCCTCGGCCAGCACTTCGTGCCGCGGATAGTGCGTTGCGATTCGGTCGCGGATCAGTTGTTCGCTTGCGAGATCAACATCGGTGACGATGTTGATGGCTCCCTTGTGAGTTATGTCAATTCGTGAGCCAAGCCTATCCCGGAGCAGCCGGCCGGCCTCCTGAGCCGTACTGATGGCGAAGTCGAGCATTCGGTTTGTCATTTGTCACTTGTCATTTGTTGCTTGGTCATTTGTTGCTTGCCCGTAGTCGATGGCGCTCCTTGCTGCTATGCTAAGTATGCAAGTGACAAGTGACAAATGACAAATGACTAATGACTAATGACTAATGACTAAATCCCAGATCCTCACTGGTTGTTTTCACGAAGTCCACTATCTTCCTTTCGGCCCAGAAGCGATCGTCGCCTTCGGGTCGAGCGGAGATGAATCCGCAGTGTCCTCCGTTGGCCGAAGCAAGCACAGTGACGTTTGGGTTGGAGGTGACTTGTTGAGATGTGAAAGGAGCGAAGGGGATGAAGGGATCGTCCTGAGAGTGGATGATCATAACTGGAAGGGCGACATCCTTAATATAGGGAAGGGAGCTCGCGCGTTCGTAATAGTCGGCCACGTCTCTAAACCCTGAGTGCGGCGCCGTGTACACGTCATCGAACTCGCGGATGGACCAGATGCCGCGCAGCCGCGACTCATCGTAGCGCTCCGGATATAGGCGGGCCTTTTGTCGCATGCTCCGACGCAAGCTCATGATGAAACTCATGCGATAGATCAGATTCGAATTTGTCTCGATGGCGTCCGCGCAGGAGGCGAGATGAATTGACGGCGAAACCGCCACCACTCCTCGCAGGGCTTCGGGGGCGCCCGCCCCGTATTCGCCCGCAAGCTTCAAAGCCATGTTGCCGCCGAGTGAGAACCCCGCAAGGTAGAGGTGGTCTAGCCCATCGCGGCCGGAAAGCTCCTCGATTATGCGGTGCAAGTCGTCGGTCAGCCCGGCATGGTAAAGGGTTGGCGTAAGGTCCAGAGTCCCGCCGCAACTTCGCAAGTTCAGCCTGACAACGTTGAAACCGGCTGCCAGAGCCTTTTCTGCCGTTCCAAGCATGTAAGATGATTCGGCTGAACCTTCAAGGCCATGAACCACCAGCAGCGTCGGCCGAGTGTGGCGATCGGCCTGCCATGAGCACTGGCCGAGCACTCGAACCCCGGGCGCAACATCGAAGAATCGCGGCTCAGTGTTCCGGCTGAGAAACACGGTACTTCTCCGAATGAAGAACGCCATAAGCGTCTGGGCGTGCGCTCCCTTGATCGCCGGGTGCGGAACAAACGGCGTCGCTA
Source organism: Blastocatellia bacterium (assembly GCA_041483295.1). Taxonomy (GTDB): domain Bacteria; phylum Acidobacteriota; class Blastocatellia; order UBA7656; family UBA7656; genus DASYSA01. The sequence goes on from JBGPFL010000005.1 coordinate 15,197, forward strand.
ATCGCTTGATGAGGTTCTCTTTCTTCATCGCGGACTATCCTGTTACATTAAGCCTCGCGTGATTTTCGACTCCTGCGATGAGTCACACGCTAATTTAGCCCGAACGCGTTAATCGGAGTTTATACGGAGCGCTCATCCGATACAAGCGGTTATGTGTAGTTCACGGAGATGCGGCGCCCATATCCGGGGTACTGATGGGCAAACGGGGAGACGACCAGCACCGCTACGGGAGGCACTACACCCCGGTGGATGTCGCGCGCTTTCTGGCGGCGTTCGCAGTTCGGAACCGGACCGATCTGGTTTTCGATCCGAGTTGTGGTGACGGCCGGCTTCTGCGCGAGGTGCTGAGGCTCAAAGGCACCACGAATCGGCCGGGCCGCAAGGAGGAGGTCTTCGGCATAGACCGGTCAACCTCTGCAGTCGAGGTCGCGTCGCGCGAGGGACTCCAGGTAGCTTGCGTCGACTTCTTTGAGATCGAGCCCGCCGCCGCCTTAATGTCTACACTCTCATTGCCTGCCCGGTTCGATGCGATCATTGGTAATCCACCCTATATCAGGCAGGAGGTGATGGGCTCGAGCGATAAGCGGCGCATAGAGGAATGCGTTAGTCGAGACAGGGCACTCTCGCCCGACACCTTCTGGCCCAACTGGTCCGGCCGTTCCGACATCTACGTCTATTTCTTCGCTCATTCGGCAAGGTTCCTGCGTGCTGAAGGAAGGCTGGTTTTTCTCACGGCCGGAAGTTGGCTGGATGTCGGATATGGCGCCGCGCTGCGAGAATTCTTACTCAGGAACTTCCGCATAATCGCAATCATAGAATCGGGAGTCGAGAGCTTCTTCGCCGACGCGTCCATAAACACGGTCATAACGGTGCTCGAACGGCAGCCGGCTCCGGCAATTCGACCGGAAAATTTAGTGCGCTTCGTGCAATTGAATACTCCCCTGAGTGAAATTCTGAACCGAGCGACTGTGGGGCGCGATCCGGCAGTCGAGTTTGCGCGCTCGATTGAACGCGCTTCTTCGGATGTCACATCCGGCACTCACCGGATCAGAGTGGTCAGCCAGCGTGAGTTGGTGAAACAGGTGAGTCCTCCAGAATCGCCCGAGGGAGTCGCGCGACAGACCGGCGGCAACGCAGGTTGGGGAAAATACCTTCGCGCGGAAGAAGTCTTTTTCAAGGTGCTCGCGCGAGGGGGCGGCAATCTCAAGCAGCTTTCCGATATGGCGCGGGTGCGCTTCGGCGTTAAGACCGGGGCCAATGAGTTTTTCTACGTCGAGCGGGGTGAGGGAATGGAGAGTGATGCGTCAAAGGGGCGAAGAGCACTCGGCCCTGCTAGAAGACCGCAACCGAGCGCGACAGGCGCATCGATGAAGCGGCTCAATGAGGTAGCCTTCGTCCGGCGTGGGTTGACGACCGGAGCGAATGCTTTCTTCTATCTAAGAACCCTGAACCATTCCACCACTCCGGCTCCTATGGTCTCACCCGAGGGATCCAACCCGCACCGGCTCGTTGAAGATGCGTCGGGCCGAGCGCACGCCATTGAGTCACGGTATCTTACGCCGGTTGTTTTCTCGTTGAAGGAGCTCCCCGGGATTCTCCTTGATCAACGCGAGACTAAGCGACTCCTGTTCAACTGTGACACCAGCAAGAGCGATCTCAGAGGGGCCGGGGCCCTCGCCTACATTCGGGCCGGCGAACGAGCCGGCTATCACCTGCGCCCGACCTGTGCAGCTCGCCCCCAGTGGTATTCGGTGACGCGCGGCATGAAGCCCGCGCCGCTGATATTTCCTTCGAAGGTTGGAGAGCGTTGGGTAGTAGCAATCAATCGGGCGCGCGTATTTGAAGACAAGAAGTTGTACGGCATCTTTCCCCGCCCGCGAGTACCCAGGCTCGTTCTGGCCGCGCTACTCAACTCGACCTGGGCGCGCTACTACGCCGAGATAACCTGCCGCCAGATGACCGGCGCCCAGGCGATCGCGGACATCGACGTGTCGGTGGCCGAAGCCGTAGTGCTTCCGGACCCGCGCAAGTTGTGCGAGTCCATGAAACGAAGGCTTGAAAGCGCCCTGAAAGCGATTGCACTCAGGCCGGTGGGTTCAGTCTTCAAAGAAGTGAAGCGAGCAGACAGACGCAGGCTTGATGCGCTGGTTCTTGCTGCGATCGGCTTCAGCAGCCGCCCCGAACGGGAAGCTGTGCTGGACGAGTTATACGCAGCCGTTGTCAGCCTGGTAGCTCAACGGCTGCACAAAGGTGAAATGCGAAATGCGAATTGCGAAATGCGAAATGAGAATTGAGGAGTGCGAAATGCGCGCATTTCGCATTTCGCATTTCTTCTTCTACCTCGATTTGTATTGAAACGTGATCTTAGTCTCCTCCTCCAAAACCAGCGGGCGGACGAATCGATAAGACATGCCCGCACGCGGGACTTCTATTTTAACGGGAAGAATGCCGGCCACCTTGCGCTGCAAATTGGAGACATTCTGCGAATTGATGGCTAGTTGCGCGTTCAGTTGGCTAGACTGCAGGTTCGATGGCAGCTCCTGGATTCTGCGCGATTCGATCCGGGTCCCCGATACATCTGCGCGGCCGGCGGTGACGGTGACGGTCTCACTCACCGCCCCAACTTCAAGTGTGATTCCCAGCCGGGCAGGGCGCGACGACTCGAAGGCCAGATCTTGCTGAAAGCCCCTAAACCCAGGCGAGTCCACCTTGACTCGAACCGGGCCGGGCCGCACATCGGAGACCACCCAGCGCCCTTCCGAGTCACTCTTCGCCAACTGAGTAGCACCGGTCTCAGTATTGACCACCGTAACGACCGCCCCGGAGACGACTGCTCCCTGACGGTCCACTACAATGCCGCCGATCTGGCCCGCCTCCATTCTTCCGATATCGATCGCTGGGGCCCAGATGTTCATATCGGATTCACTGTCATCCACACTCGCCAGGACATCCTGGGATCCGGTAGGAAAGAGGGCAGCCGACATGGCGTTCCCGGTCACTTGTTTTACGTTCAGACGCTCCGGCAGCGAGACCTCCCACGTCATCAGGCTAACCGGCACATCCATCTTCGGAATGCGCAATTCGTAAGAGCCGCTCTTCGCAAACGGGGCCCCGGAGCTCAGGTACACAAAGGAGACCGTATATGGCCCCGACGGACGAAAGCCGGTGCGAAGCAACGGAACGCGACTGCCATCCGACCCCAGCACCGGTTTCACTTTCTCGCCTTCGACCTCGGCCGACAGCAAATTGGACCCTGGCGGCAGCTCGATTCTCACAAATGGCTGAGCGTGGTTCCTCACTCTCAACGTCACTTCAGTAAGAGTCTTCCCCTCCGCATTGAGCAGCGTGGTGACGGTCGCGCGCTCGGCTATCGCAGAAAGCACCGAGCTGTCGGCGAACTGGTCCCATTCAAGCATGAGTTTTGGCGAGTCGCCCTGACGTCTCTGGTAACGAAACGCGGCCTGGATGGGAAATCGCGCAAGAGATCGAGTGATGGGTCCTGCTTCTCGAACATCAATACGTTTTAGCCCACCGCTCTCGGTTGTCGTCAGTTCCATGGCGCCGACGCCTTCGACCAGCAGTTCGCCTGTTTCACGCTGCGCGCCGGTAAAGACAAGAAAGGGCGCGTCCAGTTTCTTCTCCTGGCTCGCGCGTTCGATGGCGATTAGAAACTGATGTGTGCGGCGCGCCGGTTCCCGTACCTTAAGAATCAGCACTCCGGATTGCGTTTCGGATGACTCCAGGGTACTGCCCGTGACTTCAGTTACTTCATAGCCCGGCGGCAACGGCACGCTGAAGTCGGCGGACTCGCCTTGAATCACTGTGATGTCGCACAGAGCAGCAATCCGCAGTTCCGAATCCCCAACTGACAGAAGCGTCTTGATGTCCGACAGGAAACGCACTTCGCGCTGCGCGACGGGAGCCGCTATCTCCCGGGTTGTCCACCACACTCTGGCCGCCTTGCCCGGCTCCAAAGCCGCTTCGATGAGGGTGTGTCCGTTGGCCGTAGCCCTATTAGTGATCAAGCCCGGCTCTACGCGAACGTTAGCGTGGTTACCCGGCAGGTCGAGACTCAGCATTGAACTGCCCGCCGACGGAACAGGGAGCATGAACGAAGCCCGACCCGCATCCACAGTGAGCGCCGACGCTATGTTCATCGAGACCGAGAATGGGCCGGGACCGCTCACGATCGCGGAGTGAGTTGATCCCTCCTGCAGCAGCGGCAGCGGCTTTTGCGCCTGTTGTGCTTCAAGAATCGTGAGCCCCGTGGTGAGAGGAACCTTGGTCGGACCCTTCTGCAACACATCTCCATCGATGTCCAATGAGCCAACGAGCGATTCGTTTTCGATACGCAGCTTGAAAGCGGCGTGCGACAGAATG
>JBGPFL010000006.1:0-19023 GCA_041483295.1 Blastocatellia bacterium
AAGGGGGCGGCCAGGTCGAACTGACCAGGTCCGACTTTAAGGCTCAAGGCGGGGAAGGCGCTATCTACGTGAAGGGTTCGACCGCCTACAAGGTCTACACCGACCCGGGTCGCATGATTCCGCCCGCCAAGGTCAGCGAACTGACGGTCTTGAACCATCCGGGGATCATACGCCCCGAGAGGATACTATTGGACGCGAAGAACCGGCCAACCGGCTACTCGATGCGCCACGTCGATAGGGCGTATGCGCTTTGCCAGCTCTTCCCAAAATCGTTCCGTCTTAGAAACAGAGTCACGCCGGAGGTGGCGCTTCGTCTCGTGCGCGCGCTGCAGGAAGGAGTTCGGCAAGTTCACTCAAAGCAGATCCTGATCGTTGACTTGAACGAAATGAACCTGCTCGTTTCTGAGGACCTCAAACAACTCTATTTCATCGACGTCGACAGTTACCAGACAGCGTCGTTTCCAGCAACGGCGCTGATGGACAGCGTGCGCGACCGCCACGCGGCTACTTTCAACGAGGGAACCGACTGGTTTGCGTTCGCCGTGGTTTCGTTCCAGTTGTTCGTAGGGATTCACCCTTACAAGGGAACACATCCGCCGTTTCAGGGCATAGTCGACAAGGCGGCGAAGCTCGACGCGAGAATGAAGGCAAACATCTCGGTGCTTCACGATGGAGTCGCGGTACCTGCAACCTGTTTGCCGTTCGACGTGATACCGCCGCCTTATCTTGAGTGGTACCGGGCCGTTCTTGAGGATGGCAAGCGAATGCCCCCGCCGGAGCGCGCGCAAGTAACGACGGTGGTGCAGCCGTCCGGCGTTCAAAGACAGGTCGCCAGCGCCCGCTTCGACATCGCCGAGCTTTATGAGTTTGACGGCGAGGTGGTCTGGTTCCGAGACAACGTGACTCTCACCGAGCAGAGTGTTTACGTTGGAGGTAGAAGGTTTGCCGCCAGTGCGGACGCGAAGGTCGCGATAACGCCGCGCCTCGGTCACGTCATTCTCGCGACTCTGTCTGGAGAGAAGGTTCGCTTCCGGAACCTCACCAGCAATTGCGACCTCGGGGCTGATGTGAATGGCGAGGAACTGATGTCTTACGAGGGCCGGCTTTACCTGAAGCAAGGATCTGTTCTGGCGGAGGTCGAGTTCTTAGAGGTGTCGGGTGCGGTCCTGGCCAGGCCGAGGCCGGTCGGCAATGTTCTGAAGAACGCTACTCAGGTGTTTGAGGGCGCAGTGATTCAAAATCTGCTTGGCGCCTTCTATGCATCGCTGCTTCCGAGAGCAGGAGCGTGTCACCAGAGGCGCCTCAGTGAGCTTGACGGCTATGGCATCGTCGACGCGAAACTTTCGCGGAACGTGCTTGTAGTGGTCGCCGCGAAGAACGGTATTTATGATAAGTTCATTTTTCGCTTCGGCGCCGAGTTTCGGGATTACGATGTTCGGGTGGCGCGCGACGTGCCCTTCTCGGGGATCAACTTCACGACACTCGAGAACGGCCTATGTCTCCATCTGAACGAAAGCGATGACCTTGAAGTCTTTTCATCTTCAAGGGGTGCAACCGGCCTCAGAGTGATTCCCGATCCGGCTATCCGTGGAGACGCTAGGTTGTTTCACCTGGGCACGCAGGCGCTCTTCGCGCGCCGAAACAAACTCTACAGGTTTAGCATGCGGCAATGATAGGCTGTTTGCGGCAAATCCGTGTGGCGCGGCGATCGCGCGCGAAATCGTGAGGGCAAAACAGCCGTCGATGAAGAAAGGTTACGAACAGCAAGACCGCGGAGGCGTTAATGCATACGAGTCCTACTTCGCCGGCATGGACCGCTCGATGCAGCAGAAGGTCGCGCTGACGACCGCCTACTTCCCCACCCGAGGCCAAATAGCCGACATGGGAAGCGGCTCCGGACGAGGCACTTATGACCTGGCGTGTCTCTACGACGGACTGGAGTTGATCGGGGTCGATATCAACCCGGTTTCGGTCGAATATTCGTGCCAACAATACCAACGGCAGAATCTCCGCTATGTAGTGGGCGACATCGCCGAAAGAGTCCTTCCCGAAGGCTCGCTCGACGGAATCCTCGACTCCTCTGTGTTGCACCATGTGACCAGCTTCAACAACTACGATCTGGGGAGAGTGTTTACCACACTGAACAACCAGGTCTTCCAGTTGCGAGAGGGCGGTGTGATCATCATCCGAGACTTTGTGATCCCCGACGGCCCCAAGATAGTCCATCTCGATTTGCCTACAGACGACGGCATCGGCGAGGGCAGCGTCAAGAACGTATCGACCGCGGCGCTGTTTGAAGTCTTCGCAAGGGATTTTCGATCGAGCGTCAACCGAGACGGCCCTGTTCCTTTTGTACGGCGCGACTCCGGGCGCGCCGGCTTTGCCCGGTACGAGGTTGCCTTGCGCGCGGCCGCCGAGTTCGTTCTGCGCAAGGACTACAGGAACGATTGGGACGCTGAGCTGATCGAAGAATACACCTACTTGAGCAAGGAGCAGTTCGAGGCCGCGTTTCGGGAACGAGGACTTCGAATCGTTACGTCGATGCCCCTGTGGAATCCCTGGATCGTGGAGAACAGGTTCAAGGGCAAATTCAATATCTCAACGCTCGACGGAGAGGCTTTGCCATTTCCGCCTACCAACTATCTCATCGTCGGCGAGAAGGTCGCTGGGGATATCGGAGTGGAGCTGGTCGAAAAGGCGTGCCGGGTCCTCTCCAGCCCGAAGTTTCTTAGCATCAAGGCTTATCGCCACCGAGACTCAGGGCGCGTTTACGAACTGGCCGAAAGACCCAATCTGACTATCGATCTTGTACCCTGGTTCGAGATCGGCGACCAGGTGTTTGTTCTGGCGAAGAAGGACTTTCCTCGCCCAATTGTGAACGCGGCGCTCGATCAGCCCCAGTTGAACCTCTCGACGCTCTCCGGCTACATCACTGAGCCCATCACGGCGATTGTCGATCCGGCGGAGGAAACAAGGCAAGCGGTCGAGCGGATTCTTCGTGAGCGTGCCGGAGTAGCGGCAGACGACATTCTGGACATCGGGTCCGAATTCGCATACTTCACTTCGCCGGGAGGGATCAATGAGCGAGTGGCGGCGCTGCTCGTCAAGATTCGTCCCTGGAGCGGCGAGACTCATTCGAGCCCCAACTACACTCGTTTCACGAGCGCGGGCGAAGTGCGGGAGCTTGACGCAGTCCAGGTTCTGCGCGCGGCGAAGGTGAGCGGATTATTCGACGCGCGGCTCGAGGTGAACATCTATCGCTTGTTAAGACTGCTGGGTAGATCTGCGGGCCCCTGGATAGGGGCTCCCATCGACCTGTCGACGCAGACCGACGTGGGTTCGTTCTCCAGTGACCCGTCGGTTCTGCGGCCCGAGCGGCGCACCGCGTTTCAACGGGTGGATCCTCCAACCCCCACGCAGTTCCTTTCATTGCGCGACGCTACGTTTGCGGAGCTTGACCGGTCGGGCGCGGCTATCGCCGCAGTCGATTTCGAGTACGTGGTACCTGCGACGCTGAGCAAGAGCACCGTGGTTGCCCTGCCGGTGCTGAAACTCGGCGAGCGGATTGTCATTGGTCTTGATCACCGCGACCTCCCGGCCGTTCAGCACTTCATCGGAAGTTCAGCGATTACGGTTGCTCCAGCCTGGCGGTTACCCCGCTCTGTAAAGCGTCAATCCGATCTGGAGGAGTTCCTGAGAAGTGGCATCCGTCGCGAATTTGCTCTATCACCCCTGCGAACGTGGGAGCTTGGCGGGGCGTATTTTGCGACGCCGGGTCTTACACCCGAAACCGTCTACCCGATGGCAGTCGAATGTGAGGCTGCCGGGGCGACGGATTCCCCGCTGCTCTTCATCGAACTGGACGAGCTGATGGGCTGCCTCGATCTGGTTCAGGATGCTCACCTCTTGATCTCGGCTTGCAGGCTGGGACACGCGTTAGGGCGCCTGTCACCATGAGTATTCAAACGGATGAACGAGGAGTCTTTGGAACTATGGACGTACGAGGCCCTCGATTGTCACCGCTGGAAATGGGCAAACCCGAGTCCACCTCTACGAGGTCGCTAGTACTCAGGCACGTTGGTATTGATGGACGTTCGGATGGCGTCCTAGTTTGCAATCATTCTCTGCGCCACCTCGGCGTTCTCTGCGTCTCTGCGGTGAATGCCCGGGGAAAAACCTCACTGCCGAGGCGCAGAGAGCTGAAACCAGGACACCACATCAACTCCAATGCGACTGACTGCTAGCCCATAGAATCCGGGCTGGCCGCACGCGCGACCAGCCCACTTGATCTGTAGAACCATAGCTAGCGCCACCTGGTCGGCTTCACGGGCAGGCCGTGCAGGCGAAATCGCAATCATTGTCCGTTGTGTTCTTGTCTATGATCTGAATGAGCGTCGTGCCAGGATTCGCTTGCAGCGTGGCGACGCCTTTCTTGCTACACGTGTCTATGCTAACCGTCACGCGGCGGTCCCTCTCCGGCAGACCCTCGATCATGGTTAAGGTGCAACCGTGTCTCGTGATCCTACCTTGCCCGCAAACCTTGAATCCATCCGATCTGCAGAAGATGTAGTCGGCCGTGTCAGATCTGAAGATCAAAGACTGGAATCCTCCGTTTACGAAGCTCTGCATGAAGATGTCAAAGATTGTGACGGAGACCGAGGCGGTGTTATCCGCTGGATTTGAATCGGCCAGGCAGTTGCCCGACGAGACGCTCGCAGTGTTGGTAACCGCGCCGGGCGGCTGATTGGCCGGCACCTGTGCAACTATCGTGATAGTCGCCGAATTGGCCGCGCCTGCGCTGCACTGGTTCGGCGCACCGAGAGTACCCAGATTACACGTTGCGATCCCCGATCCGATGCCTGAAGAGCTTCCCTGGCTCGTCGTGATGCTCAAAACTTTCCAGTTAGCCGGCAACGTGTCGGTCACCGTCGTGCCTGTGCTGTTGGAAGGTCCCGCGTTGCTAACCGTGATTGTGAATTGAGCCGTGCAGCCGGAGACCGCGATAGGCGCGGCGCTCTTGGTTATCGAGAGATCGGATTGTGTCCTGCCAGTCGTCGTCGCCGTCGGTGAATTATTGGACGGGTCGGGATCAATCGTCGTCGCCGACCCCGAGGCGGTGTTGGATATCGTCGCGTTGCACAGCACCTCCGGACATACTCGCACCACGAGAGTGAATGTCTGTGATGCTGTTCCAAGAGCCAGCGTAGCTCTGGTAGCCGTCACGGTTCCTGATCCGCCAACGGGCGGCGTAACAGTCACCCACCCGGCGGGAGCGGTGAAGGATTGGAACCGAGTGTTGGACGGCAGAGTATCCGACAGAGAAACGTTTTGGGCATCGCTCGGTCCGTTGTTGATCAAGGTTATCGAGTAGCTCAGGTTGGTTCCCGCAATTGCCGGGTCGGGCGAGTCGGTCTTGGTGACCGCCAGATCGGCCCGTGCGACAACGGCGGTCGTGGTCGTCGAGGCGTTATTGCCAGGATTAGGATCAGTCACCGGCGATGTGACCGTTGCAGTGTTGGATAGCATTGTTCCGTCAGGCGTGCTCGGCGGAACGTGCACTACGAGACTAAAGACCGCTGTCTGTGTGTTGTCCAGCGACTGCTTCTTAGCCGTGACAGTTCCGTTCGCGCCAACCGATGGAGTCATGCTCGTCCACCCGGCCGGAGTCGCCAGAGACACGAACGTCGTGCCGGCGGGCAACGGATCGTTCATCACGAGATCAACCGCTCTGTCGCCGCCGTTATTGGTGACGGTGATCGAATAAGTAAGATCAGTGCCGGCGACCACAGGGTCCGGCGAGTCGGTCTTCACGATACTGAGGTCAGCGCTGCTGATTGCTGCCAGTCCCTGGTAGGCCATTACGATGCCCGCGCCCGAGTCGCGATCGACTCCCGCCGCTTCGATGTCCAGCGCGGAAGACGTGAGCGCTGCTCGGATCTGAGCCGGTGTGGCAGCGGGCTTGAGCGACTTCAGCAAGCCCGCGACGGCTGCAGCGTGGGGCGCGGCTGCTGACGTTCCGAAGAACGTGCCGAACCCCGGGGCAGCACAGCTCACGCCATCGGCTGCGGCTACATCTGGCTTCTGTCGGACGAGTCCCCCGGTTGCAGAGAAATCACCTGGTGTAATTGGGGAGCTGTCTGGATTGAAGAACAGGTGTCTCGGTCCGTCAGAGCTAAAGGTCTCGACCGGATTTGAGACGCCGCCAGTGAACGCTCCTCCGCCGGCCGTCCCGACAAAAACTGCTGCCACACCAAAGGCGTTGGCGGCGGTCGCATGCCCTTTGGTAGAAGCCGCTGTTGCGACGCTGAGTCGGCCTCGATTGGTTCTGAGGTGTACGAAACGATTAGCTGCGCCCGAATGCCTGAAGATCACCAGCCGCGCTCCCGTGACCAGAGAAGCCCCACTGATCTGTTCAAAGGGATCCTGCGAGCCGCTTTGCGTATTGGTGGAGGCTGCAAGCACGGTGTTGAGCGCTGAGTCCAGCAGGAAGAGATCGTAATCATTGGATGAGCCTCCAAGCGGATCCGACCAGAAGAGGGTGGCGGGAAGCGGATTCCCCCCACCCATGCCGATGGCGTTGATCGTGTCGCCGACATTCCCCCCGCCGAAATCGTGCACCGAGCCTCCCGGCAACGCGCTAAGGGTGCCCCCATCAACAAAGTCTCCCTCCCAGGTACCCGACTGGCCGTCGTTCAGATTGCCTTCGTTTCCCGCCGACGAGAAATAGAGTGCGCCAGCCGCGGTGACGTCGTTCACCGCCTGAGTGATGACTCCGCCGTTAGTGGTGGATGACACGCTTCCAGTCTGGCCATCCTGAAAAACCGATTCGGCAAAATAGAAAACGTCGTCAACGATGATGTCGCAACCCGCGGTGCGAAGGTCGCGGATGTTCTGGGCGAAGTTGGCAGGGCCGCCATTGGCGGTAGCAAAGAAGAGCTGCGCTCCAGGCGCGAGGTCAAATACTATCTCCAGCATCGCGGACCCTTCGTCGCCCGATCCGGCCTGGCCCGAGAGAACCGTCACAGCGGGCAGATCGCCGCTGCCTTGCAGGGTAGCCAGAGAGTCCACGCCATTCGAGAGGACTCCTATGTTAACGCCCGACCCAGTCACGCCGAACTTGGTTCGGGCTTCCGCTGCACGGTGAGCTGTGTCGCCCTCCGACGTGTTGACTTTGAACATTGCGGCCGGGCTGGTCGATACAACTCTGTTACTGAATGGCGAAAGCTCTTTCGCGATTGCGTAGCGAACCTTTGCTGCGCGCGCCTGGAAGCCGGGTTGAAGTTGCGGAATCACGGATCTGCTAATCGGCGGTAGCGGCCTCGAAGGCGCGTTTGGGCGAATCTCGGCCGAAGTGACCGCTTCCGTTCCCGGCATAATGAACGTTACCTCAGGCACGCTTGCCAGCTGTTCGAGGTCGGCGATAGGGAGCCGGGCGCGGACGCTCCTCTCAAAAGAGTTGACGATCTCCGCACCCATCGCATTGAGCTTTTCGATGACGGGCTTGCTGTTGGCGGTCCTTATGTCTACCTGAACCGCACCTTTTACATCGGTGTCTAGTCCGGTCTTGAGGCTCTCGATGCCTTCCGCGAGCGCCTCATTGCGGCTCATCTTTAGACTGTAGAGCAACTGCGAATCGATCTTGTTTTGCTCGGGTGTTCGGGAAGCTTTCTCTGCAATCAAGGATTGGATCTGTCTTGCTGCGGCGTCACTCACACGCAAGACCCCCTGCTTGTCCTGCCCGCTCGCGCTAGCGGTCAGCAATGGCCTCAAAATCAGCGGCGCGGCGATAAGCGCCAACAACAAAAAGACGATGGTGTATCGACGATATGCACTCATGACTACTCCTTGGCCCAATAGGTTCGCTTGGTGAGTCCTGACCGCTACACAGGTCATCCGTATGCACGGCACTGGGCCGTATGGGCGCCGTGCGGGCCGGAGGCAAAGGACTCAGTCGGTGGGTTGCTTTGTGTTGGCAGGCGAGCTGCTAATCGACCTTAGGTCATACGGGGGCTCCGATTATTCGTTTTGACCGTGGACTTCTGCTCTCCCTACGATGCAGCTCGGGTGTGTGGCCTAACGAGATGCAATCAGTGTTCTCTACATGTTCAGTGCGAGTCAAGGTCTGACATTCCTTTCCTCGCAGCGTTGTGACTCTCCATTATAGAGAGACGCAATTCTCTCGCTAATCATTGCGCGGAAGCAAACTTTTTTCTCGACACCCCAGGTGAAGAATAGTTGGCGATGTCCGCCTTCAGCGGCGTGAGTAGGACCTCAAGGAGGATAGTCTGCCAGACGAACCAGCCTCGCCGACATTGTTACCGAGCCCGCGCAAAAGCCATGACTTCAAAATGCCCGGATTGCCGTTGTCAGTTGCGAAGTACTCCTGGATCAGTCTCTCATACAGTACGTCACGTTCGGCGACCTTGAGTTCATATCCCAGCGGCATCTGACCTCCTTTAATGTAGGAGCTGATCAGGACCTGATCCATCGGCCAGTTGAGAGCCCCAAGCCCCTGGGGTTGATGGCAAGACGAACAGGTCATCGCTTGCCCCATTGGTGTGTTGCCAAAGGCTTCCCCGAAGCGCCGATTACGCTGGTCCCAGGTTGCTGAACTGAGCCCAGGGCCAAACTTACTCTCGTCCAGATACTTGTCAAAACGGGGTGATCCATAAGTCAGGAAGCGCTGGTTGACTGCCACAACCGCTTGCTGTTCGCTTAGACTCACGCTGCCCTCTTCGGGAAAGATCGGAAGGACGCCGCTCTTATGACAGCGCGCGCAGTTGTCATCACCATTTCCCAGTTCCCAGCGCCCCTCTATACTGATCGAACCATTTCGGCGATACGTCCGGTAAAAGTCTTTGAAGTAAGTATTGAATGTAGTATCAGAGCCTATAATCGCCGATACGACTGAGACATTACGAACACGAGTGTGAGCCCTCGGATCAGGCACTCCAAATTGAACCCATTTTTCCGGGACTCCCCTCTCCGGGTTCCCTGGCACAACGATCAAGAGCCTCCGATAACTGTTGTCGTTGTCGGGAGTCCCCAGGTGCCGCGACTTGTAGCTGAAGAAGAGGAGTTGGTCGGACGGCTCTCTTGTTGAGTTGAGGAGCCGCAGAAATGACTTGGCCCGATCGAGAGTCTCATAGCGGCTTACCGACCGGAGGAAGGCTTGGGCCATCAGGAACTCAGGGATTTGCACATACTGCCGCGTCTCTGCAAAGTACTGCTTATCGGGCACGATTAAGCCAAGCTCATGACCGGGCTGTTGATCGAGGGAGGCTGCTTGAATGTACTCAGCAAATTCTCGATAGCGGCCGGCAAAGCGCTCGTCCTGCGAAAGCTTGCGCCTCCGGATGGTCTGAGCGATCGAGGTGAGCACTCTCTCATAGGCCGGACGCGCTTCGTCATCTTCGTAGGCCCTGCGCGCGGCCTTAACGAGCGCATCGACTTTCGTTCTGACCCAGGCGTCCAGGTCGAACTTCGATCGCGCGCGGGGAGACGCATAAGTGCCCTCGACGACGAACAGGAGACAGAGCACGATTAGACTGATACGGACCCTCATCAAAACACCGCCTTTTCGCGAAACCACACGCAGCCGGCGCTGCGATCGCCCAGAATTCCAATAGAGATTCTATCGGTGAATTCAGCCGCCCACAATGAACCTATGTAGCCATTGGATTCGTGAGTCAATCAGGACCCACTGCCGGTATAGAAACCTCGGAGAGTAAGGTAAGATAGCAATCATGTCAGATCAGGCACTTATCGCGAGGCGATTGTTGAATCACCACAGCGTTGGCGTACTGTCCACACACTCAATCGATGTTGAAGGATACCCCTTTGGCTCGATCGCTCCATACGCCCTCAACTATGAGAGCGAGCCTATCATACTCATCAGTGACATTGCTCAGCACACTCGCAATATCAAGCAGAACCCCAGGGTTTCACTTACCGTCTTCGATCAAGGCGCTGATGACCCCCAGTCAGCCAGCCGCCTCACCTGGATTGGAGATGCCGAGCCGGTCGATCCATCCGATACAGAGACGCGCCATCGCTATTTGCGTTACTTCCCTTCCGCAGAGTCGTACTTCGAGACACACGATTTCTCATTTTATCGTATTCGTTTGCGGAGAGCGCGCTTCATCGGCGGGTTTGGACAGATTTACTGGATCGAATCAGGCACAATGCTTGTCACCAATCCCTTTCGGGAAACCGAAAGAAGTACAGTTGAGCATATGAACCAGGATCACCACAAAGCACTACTTCACTATGCCGAAGTCCTTGGAGCGACGGAGGTCGACTCCATAGCAATGACGGGGATTGATAGCGAGGGGTTTGATATGTTGGTTGACAGGAGGAAACTGAGAATGGATTTCGACGCGCCGGTATCTACGGTTGAAGCTGCACGAGCGACCCTGGTGAGACTCGCCAGGTCGTAGTTCAGGTAAAACGCGCGTAACCGTCGGAATGGCTGCCGTGGTGTCGTTCCTTACACCCATTGGGCACCATGGCAACCTTCTCGTTTACGGACCGGGGCGCTACAGATTCGTGGACTTCTTGCGAGTGGGCACACCCCTGACGATCGTTATTGCGATCGTCGTAGTGGTGATGGCTCAGATGCTCTGGCCGAGCTAGAATCGGGACACGATGAGGAAGCCGCCACCGATAGCAACGGCATCCTCCAGAAGGGCGATCACAAAGTCGGGAACATTGAGCGCCCTAACGAGCCGCATTCGCACCTCATAGCCGGCGAACGCGCCGGCGACACCTCCCAGGCCACCCAGCGCAGCCCCGAGCGCAACGGATTGATTCGCCGCCGCGCAGAGTGTAGCACCGGACAGTCCACCAAAAACGATGCGAGCGATCAGGCCGAGTAGCTCCTTTCGGCTTGGCGCTTTCGGAAGTTTGTCGACGACAAGCTCGACCATCGCGGCCGCTGCAAAGATGTATGCGGCCGCCGCGGATACCACGAAGGTCAGACCCGAATGCTGGAGACCGAGCCACTTCCAGTGAGCAGCCAAACTCACTGTGGCCGGCGCAGTCATGGAACGGAGTCCGGCTACTACGCCGATGGCAAATGCGAGAGCGAGAACTGTGATCATGTTCATATCGGAAGCCAGCGTGCGTAAGCCCGTGGTAGCTCACTTCTGACCTGGCACGCACGGTTAGCCTTCGCTGGAAGCCAGCGGGCGTCAGCCCGTGGTAGCTCGCTTTTGACCTAGTCCTCAGTCACGTTGGTATTGATGGACGTTCGGGTGGTGTCCTGGTTTCACCTCTCCGCGCCACCTCTGCGTTCTCCGCGTCTCCGCGGTGAGTGCCCGGCAAAAACCTCACCGCCGAGGCGCAGAGAACGCCGAGATAGCGCAGAGAGGTGAAACCAGGACACCACATCAACTCCAATGTGGCTGACTACAAGCACGCGCGGCGCCGTGCCGGAACCCACCCTCTGTCCGGCTTCACCCCCCATGCTTGTGCAGCTGATAGTGCTGACGAAGCAGATCCTTGCCGTAATCATTCCCGTTCGGCGTGCGCACGACCACGTGAATGTGTTCGCGATTGGGCACCCGCGGATTTGAGTCCGGACCTCTCAAATTCGCCGGCAATTGATGGTCAAACTCGATGAGGATCACCGGGCTGTGAATTCGATAATAAAAGACGCTCGTGGGTTGGGTGCCGCCGATCCAGGCGAACCGGGTTTCGTTCAAATGACGGCGAACCTCATCCATCTTCATCCGCGCATGGCCGTCGTCCATATTGTTCACGTACAGGCCGATCAGATCGAGCACCTGCTGCCGCTGCGCGCCCGACAAGGCCGAAACATCCACTCCGGCATAATCCAGGACTACGTTGTCCTTGAAGGCTTCGGTCAGGTTATTGTTTCCGGTCTTCGAAAACTGGAGGATAGCCTTCTTACGCTGCTCATCGTTCAGCGCGTTGACCATCGCCAGACCCTTATTCTGCTCGTCTTGCAAAACGGAGGTGCCTTTGTACTTGCCGGACGGGGCGATCGCCGGCTCTGATCCCGCGAAGAACGGCGTCATCACGACCTGGTCGCCCAGGACGAAGTAATTGATGATGGCGTGATGGCCATCCAGTTGCCAGCCCCAGGGCTCCTTCACAGAGGGCTGGCCCATCACTGTGATGTTGTAGAGCCACTCTCCGTACTCTTCGAAGTTGTTGTTGTTCAGCTCTCCCAGCGTGTAATTGAGTCGCATGATGTCGCGCGTGAGCTTCAGTCCTTTTGCACTGAGCGACGCACGCAACAGCGCGAACGCAACCTCCCGCTGAGCATCGCTCATCTCCTTGAAGCTCACTCCCTGACGCACATAGAAGTGCTGGTTCATCCACTTGCGCCATTCAGGGTCATCGACAGAGAACATCGTCTTGTCTCGTTGATCTTTGGTCAGACCGGCGAGAAAAACGTCGGCCGCCTTGCGAACAGCGTCGGTGGAAACGCCGGTCGAGCGGATAGCGAACAGCCCCGTCTGGACCTGTCCATTAGAGGTGATCCCCTTGAACGGTTCAGCCAGGCCTTTAGTCTCCGCATCTGTTGACATGCGGCGGAAGCGTTCCATTCGGTCCTCCGCCGGATGCTGTGTGAACGCAATGGAGTCCGGCAGAGATATGAAGATGAGGACCGAGAGAACTGCCATGAGGATCAGGCGAGTTCTGTCCCGCCTGGCAGGCACCATTAGTAAAATGTCGTTGCGAGTCTCAGCGTTGCGGTTTCGCCACATAGAACCCTCCTCCGCAGTAGTGAGTACTCTACGCCCGCCACTGGCGTGCATTGCATAGCGGTACAGTGAGCAAGGTCGAGAGGCCCTCGGTAACTCCGTACTCCTACCGCCGAGTGCCTACTGCCTGCTTCCCAAAACAATGTCGAAGTGCGCGGCTAGTTCGCCGATGCGCGACTCTTTGATCGGAATGAAGTCGACAATTACAGACTCGCGTGCCTTCGGATCCCGAATGTCTCTGAGTATTGAGTCGCGCCCGTTTTCAGGTTCGCCTTTGACGTAACACTGCGTGATGAACTTATCACGCCCCTTCAGTTTTACGTCGAAGTGAATGTGGGCTGTGCGCCCGGAATACGGGATGGGCTTAATCGTGCGGAAGTAGTATTCCCCTTTTGAGCCGGTCAGAAAGCGGCCAAAGCCCTGGAAGTTTGCGTCTCGCTTTTCTCGGTTGACGCTGCCGGTGTGGATGTAGGCGCCGTTGTTGTCTACTTGCCAGATCTCAACAAGCGCGTCCCGGAATGGTTCGCCGCGCGTGTCGAGAATACGACCACTCAAATGCGTGACTACCCCAACCGCCGGGGTGATGGAATCGTTGATGATCAACAGGTCGTTGTCGGTGTCGAGGGGCATCTTATCGGGATAGAATGGCCCCTCCGTCTGCGGGGGTGTTTGGGTAAGTTGTTCAGCAAAGACACCGGGTGTGGCGAAAGCGGTTGTTCCAACGGCTCCAACAGCGATGCTAGTGAGGAAATTCCGACGCGTACAAGAACTACTGTGTTGATTCATAGAAAGACCTCCGGGTGAACTGTGTGTACCAATCGCGGCGACGAAGACCCGATCTCCAGCACGAACCTCCTGACCGCTTGATTCATAGACGAGCGAGCCTGGTCGCAGGTTTCGAGAATTCGAGAATCGCAATATCGAGGGCCGAACCCACTTTCCGTCGTTAAGAACTGATCACTCAACGTCAGCCGCTCCGTCTGCCGGGGGTTGGATAAGTTCTTCCGCACGAGTCGATGCGCGCCACAGGGTCAGTTGAAGGTGATGCCCTCGTAGATCTCGCTGATCGGAACCTGGCTGTTGATCGAGGTGAGGTCGAGCAAGCCATTCAGATCCCCGAAGTCTTGTCGCACCCACCGCCTGCCCTGACGTCGGTACTGAGTGATGTGGGGCGCATCCTGTGAAATGATCAGATACTCCTTGACGCTCGGGATCTTCTGATAGGCTTTCCGCTTCTCTCCCTTTTCGAGCTGCTCGGTGCCGGCCGATAGGACCTCGTCGATCATTGAAGGGTTGGTTAGCACGTCGATTCCGTTGATGTTGACAAACACCGGCTTCCCACAAACGACGCTCGCATCAGGATGGCGGTAAGGAAGGCGTTTTGATGGGCGCGCCGCCGCTAAAAGCGCGGCAATTCCGGCCTTCCAGTAATCTTGATAATTTCAGGTAGAGGTTATCACTGATAGTGTAGTGCCGCTCAGTGCCGCCGCTCAGGCAGAGGATGTCTCCATCCCAGTACTCGTAGCGCGCTTCGCCGACGCGCTCGAGGGCAAAGTATTCTTCCATCGTGTAGCGGTGATGCGAAAACTCGTTGAGATGTGCAGCCATCATCGGCCATTATCGAATGGACAAGTACACACTTGTCAAACGGAAGTCAGAACAATCCTGCCGGAAAACGCAGACCCACGTTCGGATCTTGAGTTCGCCAGCAGGATCCATCCTTACAGAAATCTTCCGGGTCAGAGTTTCTTGAGTATGCCCTTCCAGCGAACCCATGCTTCGTCGCGGGCCTTCTTGTTCGCTTCGACAGCCTTGTTTGCTTCGGCAGTCTTACTTGGGTCGACGGTATTCCCTGGGTCGTCGCCCACGCGCATGAAACCATGCCCCGCGCCCTCGTAGGTCACCGGATCATAGGTCCTGCCTGCCGCTTTCATCAGTTCCTGGCTCTTCGGTATCGTCGCACCTATGCGAGCGTCGTTGCCCCCATAGAAGCCATAGACTGGACACTTGATCTTCGCAATCGCTTCCGGACTCTCCGGTCCCGAACCGTAGAAAACGAAAGCTGCGGACAGGCTCGGACGGTTCGTTGCAAATCGAAAAGTCTGGCTGCCGCCGTAACAAAATCCGCATACTGCGACCTTGCCATTGCAGGCGGGAAGCTTCGCCACATAATCAGCAACGGCGTTCAGGTCGGCGGTGATCTGGTCCGCAGGCAGCTTTTGGATGGCCTGGCCCACGCCGCTGCGATCAAACTCGCTCGTCCCGCCGCCATTCGGCCCCATGCCTGAAAGCAGGTCCGGAGCGATCGCGATGTAGCCGGCCTCGGCGAGCTGGTCAGTAAGGCTGCGGACCCAATCGCTCATCCCAAAGATCTCATGGATGACGACTACGGCCGTTGCTTTGTTCTTTACCTCCGGAAACACCACGAAAGAGTTGACCTTTCTATCGCCATTCTTGACCGCCACCCATTCCTGGTGGCGTGGCGATTTATCCGCGCGCGCCTTGGCCCAATCCTGCTCAACTGCAAACCTGGAAACGTGCTCGGCATGTTGATAAAGGACAGCACTCGACTGTTGGGCGGGTGCGGCTATTGCGGCTAACACCACAGGAATGATCATCAAAGCTCTTCTCATCTCAACCTCCATCAAAGAGAGTTTTTTGTTTGACTGCTTTGGGACGGTGTTAGCCATGCGCCTGACTCATTCGAACCTCGGGGGCCTGGCCGATTCGTCCAGTTCAAGTCGCAGGGAATCATATACCACACTCTGCAACAGGTCATTTGCAGACATATGTTGGTGATAAAGGTGCTTCTTATCCGGGTGCTGCCATCGGGCCTAAGCCTTAAGACGACGCCTGCTCCTCACAGCTCGGCGAGCTGCTCGAGGCTTCCGGTGCTGTCGCCGATGCTCTCCGGCCGGACGCCCATTCGGTCCAGCAGCATCAGGTACAGATTCGTCATCGGCGTCCCGTACTTGTAGACGATGTGCCGGCCTGGTTTCCAGCTGCCATTGCCGCGGCCCGCCAGCAGCACGGGCAGGTCCTCGTGAATATGACGGTTGCCGTCACTCAAACCGCAGCCGTAAACGATCATCGAGTGATCGAGCAGCGTGCCGTCGCCATCCTCCGTCGAGCGAAGCCGGTTCAGGAAGTAGGCAAACATCTCCGTGTGCAGGCAATTGATCCTGACGACCTTCTCGATCCACTCCGGATTGTTACGGTGATGGGTGAGTGGATGGTGCGGATCAGGGATGCCGATCTCGGGATAGACCCGATTGCTTCCCTCTCGTCCGATCATCAGTGTGGAAACGCGTGTCAGGTCAGTCCGGAACGCAACCACCTGAAGATCGATCATTAGCTTCGCATAGTCTGCGAATTCGAACGGAATTCCCGCCGGCTTCTCGATGCTCGGCGTCAACTCGCGATTATCTCTCTCCGCGTTTTCGATGCGCTGTTCGATCTCGCGAACCGAAAAGAGGTATTCATCGATCTTGCGGCGGTCGGCGGGCCCAAGGGTAGCGACGAGCTTATTGGTGTCCTCACGCGCCAGGTCGAGGATGCTCTTTCGGTACCGGGCGCGGCGGGCGCGCGTCTTCGGATCCAGACTGAGATCGGCTTTGCCGAACAGACGCTCAAATGCCATCCGCGGGTTCACCTCGGGAGGCATTGGCGTGGTCGGAGTGCGCCAGGAGATGCTGTTTGTGTAGGCGCAACTATAGCCCGAGTCGCAATTGCCGACGGTGTGGGAATCTTCGCAGCCGAGCTCGATGGACGGAAACCGGGTCGCACTGCCCACCATCTGCGCCGCGATCTGGTCAACCGAGAGGCCGGCGTGAATATCGGCCCCCGCAGTCTTCTTGCAATGAACACCTGTGAGGAAAGAAGCGCCGGCACGGGCGTGATCGCCCGGCCCATCTCCCAGTGCATTCCCGTTATGATCGGCCAGCCCGGAGAGCACGCACAGATCCTCGCGAAATGCTTCGAGGGGTTTCAGTACGCGCGTGAATTCAAAGTTCTTGCCCGCCGTTGCCGGCGTCCAGTTCTTCATCACGATGCCATTGGGTACGTAGACGAAGGCCAGACGGACGGGCGCCTTCGTGTTCGCGCGAAGGGTGGAGGCAAGCGCCGGCACCATCGAGTCCAGCATCGGCAGAGCAAACATCGTCCCCATCCCTCTCAGAAAAGTACGTCTGGGGAGGTGCTTGTGTGTGATGATCATGATCCTTTCTCTCCTTTGCGCATTTGAAACGGCGGGCTCTTTACGATCTCCAGCACAAGGCTGGAGAAGCGATAGTCGTTAGCCGCCACAGCCTTCGCAATCTGCTTAACCGCCGGCTTGTCATAGCGCTCGAGGCCGCGCCCGAGCGCATAGGTCAGCAACTTTCCGCTGAGGCATTCGGCAAAAGCTCCACGGTCAGCCTTCACAATAGCCTTCAACTCCTGAGGCCCCTGGAAAGACCGCCCATCCGGCAGCGTCCCGGACGCGTCGACAGGGATTTTGCCATCCTGTGTGCGCCACGCGCCTATGGCGTCAAAGTTCTCCAGTCCGAATCCGATCGGGTCCATGCGCTCGTGACAGGAGGCGCAGGTGGTGTTCTTCCGGTGCTGCTCCAGCTGCTGCCGCACCGACGCGGACGTGCCGATTGTGGTCTCATCCAGGTTCGGAACGTCCGGAGGAGGAGGCGGCGGGGGAGCATCTAGGATGTTCTCCAGAATCCACTTCCCGCGCAGCACCGGTGAGGTCCGTGTGGCATAGGATGAAACGGTCAGGATGCTGGCTTGCGTAAAAATTCCGCTGCGCTGCATGTTGCCCGAGAGAGAGACTCTTCGGAATTCAGGACCCCTGATGCCCGGGATCTGATAGAAGTGAGCGAGGCGCTCGTTGAGGAACGTATAGCCGCCGTCGATGAAATCGAGAATGGTGCGGTCCTCTCTGACGATGCTTTCAAAGAACAGCTCCGTCTCTCGGCTCATCGACATGCGCAGATACTCCTCGAACTCAGGAAAGCGTTGCCGGTCCGGTTTGACCGATGCGAGCTTGCGTAATTCGAGCCACTGGCCGCCGAAATTCTCGGCCAGGGCGCGCGACTTGGGGTCTCGCAGCATGCGCTGCACCTGCCCTGCGAGCACCGCCGGTTGGCGCAGGATGCCTCGATCAGCCGTACGCAACAATTCGTCGTCCGGCATGCTGCTCCAGAGGAAGTATGAGAGACGGGATGCGAGCTCATGCTCGCTGATCGGATGCGCGGCTTCAGAGGTTGCTGCGCTCCTCCCCTGGCGATCTTTCTCTATGCGAAAGAGGAAGTGCGGGGAGACCAGCATTGCCTGGAGCGCGACGCACAGGCCCTCTTCGAAAGAGTCGCCTTCCTGTTGTGCCGCGGAGACCAGAGTGACGAGTTGGCGGACTTCCTCCGGGCTGACGGGACGGCGGTACGCCCGACGCGCAAGGCCGTCCACAATTCTGCTCGCGCACGCCGGCTGATGGTGGCCGTCGAGATGCCCGCAGGCATAAATCTTCTTCAAACTCTCGGCCGAAGGTCCCTTCGCCTGCGCGTACGGACCCCCGATATCGAGGGCGCCGATGCGAGCCTCGTTTGCCGGCACCGGTTCCAGTCTCTGCTGCTCGAGTTTTTTCCGGATCTGCTCGACTCGTTCAGGCGGAAGGTCGGGAGGCGGCTTGAACTCCGGCGGCGGAGGGGTCGGCCTCCTGGAGGGATTAGGCCCTTTGTAGCTTGGCGGCAATCCCTCGTAGAGGTTCAACAGCGAAGCCGCTATCCAGTGGTTTCCAGCTCCGACCCGGATACGGAACTCACGGGTCATCCCGCCGATGTCCTGCTTGTCATTAGCAAACGAGGCGATTCCGTCCGGATCGAATTCGAGACCTTGCGCTTTTTGGCCATCGATCCACAGGGCGATCTGGAGCGGTTCTGATCCGGCGGGCCGCACCCCCCCCATAACCGTCCGGATTACATATTCGCCCTCGGCCGGAAAGCGGTGCGTGACATGAATCGCATTGGGAAGGCTCAGCCCGGTAAGGTCATATTCGAGTAGCGGCGTGAGGCTGGAAACGATTCTCCGTCCCTGCGGCCGGTAACGTACGAGCGTAGCTTTCAACGGCTCGGCGCCGAACACCGCAGTCCGGGCGATCTTCTCGGCGGACGTCAGGTACTTTTCCATCAGCGCGGGCGACAGCGAGAGCACGTCACCGATGTTGTCGAATCCGTACCCGGAATCATCCTGCGAGAAATCATCCGCCAGATGCAGATCCACTCCAAGCAGGTCGCGAACCGTG